>NZ_JBFCVS010000007.1:0-234922 GCF_040704725.1 Leisingera sp. JC11 | reverse complement strand
CTCTCGTTGGAAACTGGTCCTACCCGACCGCAATCAAGTTCGGCGCAGGCCGGATCAAGGAACTGGCGGACGCCTGCGCCGCCGCCGGCATCACCAAGCCGCTGCTGGTCACCGACAAGGGGCTGGCCGATCTGCCGGTCACCCAATCGACCCTGGACATCCTGGAAGCGGCGGGCCTGGGGCGGGCGATGTTCTCCGAGGTCGACCCGAACCCGAATGAGAAGAACCTGGAGGCAGGCGTTGCCGCCTATAACGCAGGCGGCCATGACGGGGTGATCGCCTTCGGCGGCGGCTCCGGCCTGGATCTCGGCAAGATGGTCGCCTTCATGGCGGGCCAGACCCGCCCGGTCTGGGACTTCGAGGACATCGGCGACTGGTGGACCCGCGCCGATGCCGATGCCATCGCGCCGATCATCGCGGTGCCGACCACCGCAGGCACCGGTTCCGAGGTGGGCCGCGCCAGCGTGATCACCGACAGCGTCACCCACCAGAAAAAGATCATCTTCCACCCCAAGGTGCTGCCCGCGGTGGTGATCTGCGATCCCGAGCTGACCGTCGGCATGCCCAGGTTCATCACTGCAGGCACCGGTTTGGACGCCTTCGCCCATTGCGTCGAGGCGTTCTCGAGCCCCCATTACCACCCGATGTCCCAAGGCATCGCGCTGGAGGGCATGCGCCTGGTGAAGGACTACCTGCCCCGCGCCTACAATGACGGCACTGATATCGAGGCCCGCGCCCAGATGATGTCAGCAGCGGCGATGGGCGCCACCGCCTTCCAGAAGGGCCTCGGCGCGATCCACGCGATGAGCCACCCGGTCGGCGCGCATTTCAACACCCACCACGGCACCACCAACGCGGTCTGCATGCCCGCCGTGCTGGAGTTCAACGCCTCCGCGATTGCCGACCGGTTCGGCATGGCCGCGGCTTATCTGGGCATCGGGGGCGGCTTCGACGGCTTCCGCAGCTTCGTGCAGGAGATGAACGACTCCTTGGGCATCCCGCGCGGGCTGGGCGATCTGGGTGTCACCGCGGATGCGGTCCCGGAGCTGGTCAAAGGCGCCGTCACCGACCCCTCCTGCGGCGGCAACCCCATCGAACTGACCGAGAAAAACCTCACCCAGCTGTTCAAGGCCGCAATGTAAGCAAAGACCTGTTGCCAGGCCTCAGCGCCCTCCCCCGCGGAGAGCGCTTAGGCCTGGCGGCACGGCCTCAGCCGCTGACGTAGACTTGGTCCTTGGGGTAATAGAAAATCTTCTGATTGTGCAAACGCCCGAGCAGTGCATGAACCCGGCGCAGGGTCTCCGCATCAGCACTGCCCGCCGCAGGGTGGGCTTCGGACAGGGCATCCCTTGTGTGGCGCAAGGAGGTTTCAATCAGGTCCATATCCTCGACCGAAAGCTCAAACATGTCATTGTACTTGGGCATCTGCACTCCTCCTCCGGGCCAACCCGCACTGAACTGAAACCATGCCCTCAGGTTGCCCCGGCGCGCAGGTCAAAGCTAGGAAAATCGCCAGAAGGCATAGCTGCGCGGCGACGTCAGCTGCACATCCGCAAGCAGCGGCGGCGGGCTAGAGCGTCTCTCCCAGGCTGATTGCCGGCGTCAGGCGGTCGAAAACCAGCCCCTCTACGCCGCCCGGTTCCCGCGACTTCAGAATGATCTGCGCCGCCCGCTCGCCGATTTCATGGCGGCAGGCATCCGTGGTCGCCAATTGCAGCGGCAGACCCTGCAGTATCTGCAAATTGTTGAAGCCTGCCAGCGCTATGTCTCCCGGCACGGACAGGCCCGCGGCCAGACAATGCATCAGCCCTCCGACGCTCATCACGTCGCTGGAATAGTAGATGCAATCCAGTTCCGGGCTGCGCGCCAGCATCTGCGCCGTCAGCTGCCGGCCGGTCTGGATCGCGCTTTCACCGGAGTAATGCTCGATATCGTCAAGCGTAACACCCTGCGCCGCCAGCCCATCCGTAAAGCCGTCAAAGCGTTTTCTGGCGCGGAAGTCCTGCGGCATCTTGGTGCCGATAAAGCCAATCTTCCGGTAGCCGCGGGCCAGAATCTGCTCCGCCATGCCGCGGCCAGCCTGCAGATGCGAGATGCCGACGCAGTGACGCACCGGGTCGCCGTCCACATCCATCACCTCGACCACCGGGCAATCGGCCTGCTGCAGCATGCGGCGGGTGGCCTCTGTATGCTCCAGCCCGGCCACGATCAGCCCCGATGGCCGCCAGCTCAGCATTTCGCGGATAACACTTTCCTCTTCAGCCAGGTCATAACCGGAAACCCCCACGACCGGCTTAAGCGGGCTGTCCTTCAAGACGGCCGAAATCCCCGAGAGCACCTCCGGAAAAACAAAACTGTTAAGCGAGGGCACCACCACCGCCACCAGATTGACCGATTGCGAGGATAAGGAACCGGCAATCCGGTTCGGAACATAACCGTGGGCCCGGGCGATTTCCTCGATCTTCGCCTTGGTCTTGGCGGACACATCCGGGGCACCGCGCAAAGCGCGGGAGGCGGTCATCTCGCTGACACCGGCCAGCTTGGCCACGTCTTTCAGAAGCAGTTTCTTCGTCATACGCCCATGCTCCTGCAGATCGCGGGCAGCCGCAAGAGCGGCTCTGCTGCAACGGGGGTTGATTTTTGTCAGCGTTATCGCTATCGGTATCGCAACCGTTATCGATACCGGAGAAAGTTCCGGTACACCAGCCGGAGATCAGAGATGACACTGAAGATTGCAATCAACGGATTCGGGCGCATTGGCCGCGGGGTACTGCGGGCGCTGCTTGAAAGCGATGCCAAGGATATCGAGGTGGTGGCCATCAACGACCTGTCGCCGCCGGAAACCCTGGTGCATCTGCTGAAGTACGACAGCGTGCACGGGCGCCTGAAAACCCCGGTATTCCTGGCAGGCGACCTGATCCGCGTGGGCCATCACAGCATCCGCCTGAGCGCCATCCGCAACCCGGAGGAGCTGCCCTGGCAGGATGTGGACATCGCCTACGAATGCACCGGCCTGTTCACCGCCCGCGAGGAGGCAGCGCGGCATCTGAAAAACGGCTCCAAGCGGGTGCTGATCTCTGCCCCGGGCAAGGATTCGGACCGCACCGTGGTCTTTGGCGTCAACCACATGGATCTGACGGCGGAGGACGAGATTATCTCCAACGCGTCCTGCACCACAAATTGCCTGGCGCCGCTGGCCAAGGTGCTGGACGAGGCCTTTGGCATCAAAACCGGCTATATGACCACCATCCACGCCTACACCGGTGATCAGCCGACTCACGACACCAGCCACAAGGACCTCTACCGTGCCCGAGCAGCCTCGCTGTCGATGATCCCCACGTCCACCGGGGCTGCACGGGCGATCTCCGAGGTGCTGCCGCATCTGAAGGGGCGGCTGGAAGGCTCGGCCATCCGGGTGCCCACCGCCAATGTCTCCGTGGTGGATCTCAGCTTTGTCCCGGAGCGCCCTGCCACGGTCGAGGCCGTCAACGCGGCGGTGCAGGCGGCAGCTGCAAACGGGCTGGAGGGCATTCTGTCCTACGAGGAAGACCCGCTTGTCTCCGTCGACTTCAACCACGACCCGCATTCCAGCTGCTTTGCCGCCGCGCAGACCGCCGTCACCGCCGAAGGGCTGGTGCGGGTGGTCAGCTGGTATGACAATGAATGGGGCTTCTCCAACCGCATGGTGGACACCGGCCGCCGCATCGGCGCAGTGATGAAATCCGCAGAGGTGGCTTTGGCCAGCTGACGGGTTCCTCCCGCCCGTCGTCCGTCCGATGGGCTTCCTCCCGTTGGGCCCGGCGCCGCGCTGACGCGCGGCGCTGTAGCTTTTGGCGCTTGGCTTCAAAGCCTTCAACAAGGCCAGCCGGCAAAAAAGCTGACTCCAGGATGTGCTAAATCAAACTCCAGGCCGGGTACGGCTGGCATGACCTGCCCAATTGCGCCACAACAGGCGCAAGACATGATCAGCTACAGGAGACCGGCGTGACCGTCACCCGTGAAACCGTCCTTGAGGCGCTCAAAACCATCACCGATCCCGTCAGCGGCAGCGACATCGTCAGCGCAGGCATCGCCCGCGCCGTAAGCGTCGAAGGCAGCACCGTCCGCTTTGTGCTGGAAATCGACCCCGGCAAGTCCGAGGCCTACGGCACCGTGCGCGACAAGGCCGACGCGGCCGTGGCAGCGCTGCCGGGGGTGGAGACGGTATCAGCCATGCTGACCGCCCATTCGGAGAAAGCACCGCCGGACCTGAAACCCAAAAAAGCGGCACAGCCCCAGCAGCAAGCACCGCAGAAAGTGCCGGGCGTGGCGCGGATCCTCGCCGTGGCCTCGGGCAAGGGCGGCGTTGGCAAGTCCACCGTCTCGGCCAACATCGCCTGCGCTTTGGCGATGCAGGGGCGCAAGGTCGGCCTGCTGGATGCCGACGTCTATGGCCCTTCACAGCCAAAGATGCTGGGGGTCAGCGGCCGCCCCGCCAGCCCCGACGGCAAGACCATCCTGCCGCTGCGCAACCATGGCGTCACCATGATGTCGATGGGGCTGATGACCGGCGAAGACCAGGCCGTGATCTGGCGCGGCCCCATGCTGATGGGGGCGCTGCAGCAGATGCTCTTGCAGGTGCAATGGGGGCAACTGGACGTGCTGATCGTGGACCTGCCGCCAGGCACCGGCGATGTGCAGATGACCCTGGCGCAGAAAACCCGCGTGGACGGCGCCATCGTGGTCTCCACCCCGCAGGACGTGGCCTTGATCGATGCGCGCAAGGGCATCGACATGTTCCGCAAAATGAATGTGCCGGTGCTCGGCATGATCGAGAACATGTCGACCCATATCTGCTCCAACTGCGGCCATGAGGAACATGTCTTCGGCCATGGCGGCGTGGCGCAGGAAGCCAGGAAGCTCGACGTGCCGCTGCTGGGTGAGGTGCCGCTGCATCTCGACGTGCGTCTGGCCGGCGACAACGGCACGCCAATCGTGGCGGCCAAACCCGGCAGCGCCCAGGCCAAGGTCTTCCTCGACATCGCCACCCAACTGGTCGACGCAGGCGCCGCCTGACTGTTGCCAGTCCTGGGGCAAGGGCCGCACAGCGGCGGCGCGCAGCGCCGTTCGTCCTTGAGGCGGGGCTGGCAGACCAAAAATGGACAACGCGCTTGAAGGGCAGATTGCCTTTTCAAGCGCTTCTCATCAGTTCCATCTCGCCGCGCAGCGGCGCCATGCCCAACTGTGACGGGCATTCTCTGAATGCCCAGGAACAGGCGGGAGCCTCCCCCCCCCCGCCGGATCAGGCGTATTTTTCCAGGAATTCCTCTGCCCGCAGCTGGCGGAAATCCGGCAGCGCCGCACGCAATGCCTCATGGTCCCAATGCCACCAGGCCAGCACCATCATCTGCTCGGCCACCGCCTCGGAATAGCGGCGGCGGATCACCTTGGCAGTATTGCCGCCGACGATTGTGTAAGGTGCCACATCCTTGGTCACGATGGCGCCTGACGCCACAACCGCGCCATCGCCGATTGCAACCTCGGGCTTGATCATAGCCCCATGCCCGATCCAGGTATCATGGCCGATGCGCGCGGTGCGTCCGGCGCGGCAGGCGAACCACTCCGCGTCATCCTCTGCGTCGTCCCAATAGCTTGCGGAGCGGTAGAGGAAATGATGCAGGGACGCCTTCTCCATCGGGTGATCGGAGGCGCCGATCCGCACACTGCTGGCGATATTGGCGAACTTGCCGATCTCCGCATTGGCAATATCGCAGGTTCGGTCGCAATAGCTGTAGTCGCCGAACACGGAATTCGCGACCCGGCTGCCTGCACCGATCTCGACATAGGCGCCCAAGCTGCTGCCGGTGATAGTGCAATCCGGGTGGAGAAACGGCGCCTCGGCCTGCAAACGGGGCATGATTTTCCTCTTCAAATATCCGGGTCGGGGTCAGGGCAGCAGGAACGCGCTGCCTTTCTCCGCCTTGGCCAGCTTGCGCCGGGCCTTTCCGCCCTCGCCCTTGATCAAGCGGCGGCGCAGCCAGCCGGAGAACCAGTCCATCAGCATCACCATCAGGATGATCAGGGTGATGTAATAGGCCACCTCCTCCCAGTCCTTCTGGGTGATGATCGCCTGTGTCAGCAGCAAACCGATGCCTCCACCGGTAATCGCGCCGATAATGGTCGCAGACCGCGTGTTGGATTCCAGGAAATACAGCAGCTGACTCAGCAGCACCGGGGTGATCTGCGGGATCACCCCGAAACGGTAGCGCTGCACCGGCTTGGCCCCGGTGGAGACGACGCCCTCGATCTGTTTCTGGTCAACGTTTTCCAGCGCCTCGGAAAAGATCTTGCCGAAGGTGCCGGTATCGGTCACCAGGATCGCCAGCGCACCAGTCAGCGGCCCGGGGCCAAAGGCGCGGGCCAGCACTACCGTCCAGATCAGCGAGTCAACGCCGCGGACAAAGTCAAAAAGGCGGCGCATGGCAAAGCGGATGCCGCGCAGCGGCATGAAATTGCGGGTCGCGGCAAAGGCCAGCGGCAGCGCGATGAGGCCGGCACCGATGGTGCCAAGGAAGGCCATCAGCAGGGTCTCGGCAATGGCCCAGGCCACATCCTGATGGCGCCACATCTTATTGGTCCAGAACTCCTGGAAAATCGCCCCCGCCTCGCCGGTGGCTGCGCGGTGCAGCAGCTCTCCCGCTCCCATGCCGTAATAGGGGCTGTCGAGAGTAAAGAAGAACAGCTCCCACCCGGCGAAATATCGAAACACCTCGGCCCGGTTGCGGGTCACGGTCAGGCGGCCGGCCTCCGTGGTCACGGCCAAGCGGTTCTTGGAGACATTGATCCAGTCGGGAACATCCCCTTCAGGCAGCTCAGCCCGCACTCCTGCGCTGCGGCTCGGAGTGGCGCGTACGGTGCCATAGCCGGGGATGGCGTATTCAATGGTTTCGGGTCCGAAAGTGACCCTGTGGCCGTCCTCCAGATCAATCACCGTGGTCTCACCCAGGGCCACCCAGTCCGCCGCCGTGCCATCGGGATAGGCCCCCTTGCGCTCTCCTTCGATCGCCACAGAGACTTCGCCGCTACGGTTGTCGCGGGTGACATGGGTCTTGTAGCTGTAGCTGTCGCTGACCAAGGTCTTCGCGTTGTCCAGGCTGGCACGCTCCCACAGCCCCGGCATATCGAAGGCGACAAACACATATGCCAGATAGGCGAGCACCGCGGCAGGAAGAGCGAAATTCACAAGCCGCTTCTTCATGAACAGCCGCGAGACGTCCGATTTGAGGTCTGCCGGTGTTAATGTGGTGTCAAAAGTGGTCATGCCTTCGCTCCATGAGTCAGGCGGTCACGCAGGAGGCCGGACAGCTGGTCCACGGCCACGATTGTGACAAAGAGGAGGAGGAAAATCGCGGCGGCCTCATCGTAGCGCCCCTGCCCCCAGGACATGGCGTTCTTCAGCTCGTAACCGATGCCGCCCGCGCCGACGAAGCCGAGGATTGCGGAGGCGCGGATGTTGATTTCAAACCGCAAGAGCGCGTAACTCACATAATTCGGGCCGACCTGCGGGAACACTCCCAGCGTCATCCGCTGCGCCCAGGTGGCACCGACAGAAGTGAGGCCTTCGACCGGTTTCAGCGAGGCGTTTTCGTTCACCTCGGAAAACAGCTTGCCCAGCGCGCCCGCGGTGTGGATGGCAATGGCAATCATCGCAGGCACCGGCCCGCCGCCCAGCACAAAGATCAGCACCAGCGCGATGACAATTTCAGGTATTGCGCGGCAGATGTCGCTGATGCGGCGGAACAGGGGGATCAGCACCGGCCAGGGCGCCATGCCGCGTGTCGCCAGCAGCGACAGCAGGGTGCCGAACACGGCCCCCACCAGAGTCGAGGCGGCGGCGATGTTCAGGGTTTCCACCAGCGCCGGGAAGAAATGCACCAGATGCCCGGGCAACTGCGCGGCCTTTTCGGCGGCTTCTGCCAGAACCTCGGACGGGTAGTCGAAGATGCGGGTGAACCCGTCGGCAAAGGAGCCAGCATTGCGGTCATCCGCAGTGCGGAACCCTGCCACCATCAGCGCCACGAAAACTGCAAGAAGAATACCGCCATACAGCCGCTTGCGTTGGGTGTGTGCGGTATAATGCTCCCGGATCTCCTCCACCGAGGGCCGGGCTGCCGTCAGATCTGCCATCTAAGGGTCCTGGTCTTTGAGGGATGGCCAAACCAGCGGCCATCGAGGGAATTGCGGGGCCCGGGCAAGCCCGGAACCCCGCAGAGCTCAGTTCAATGAGTGCTGGGCTGAAATTACTGGGACTTCAGTTTTCGGGCTTCGATGATCACTTCATAGGCGTCGTGTGTGATCGGGTCGAAGCTCTTGGCTTCACCGGCAGCGACACCGTAGAAGCAATCGCGGTCGATCTCGCTGAGGTTATCCATCAGCGCGGTCATTTTCTCTTTCACGTCAGCCGGCAGCGCCTTGCGCAGCACCACCGGGCCTTCCGGGATCGGCGCCGATTTCCAGATTTCGACCATGTCGTTCATGTCTACCAGGCCGGCATCCACTGCACGGCGCAGCGCGCCCGACTGATACCCGTCTTCCCATTCGCCCAGGCCGTCGGCCCAGGTCACGCCGCCATCAACGTCGCCATTGGCGACAGCGACGATGGTCTGCTCATGGCCGCCGGTGAACTTCACTTCGCCGAAGTAGTCGCCCGACTCCATGCTGGCATTGATCTTGTTCGGGATCTCGATCGACGGGATCAGGTAGCCCGAGGTGGAGTTCGGGTCGCCAAAACCGAAAGTCTTGCCTTTCAGGTCTTCCAGCGAGGCGATGCCGCTGTCCTTGCGGGCGAAACCGACCGAGTAGTAGCCGTAGCCGCCGTCGGTGTTCACCTTGACCAGAACCGGCTCAACCGCTTCGGGGTCGGACAGATAGGTCTTGGCATAGCCCGACGCGCCCAGCCAGGCCATGTCGATGGTGCCGCCCAGCAGGCCCTGAATCACACCGTTATAGTCGGCAGGCGCAAACAGCTTGGTTTCGACGCCAAGTTCCTTTTCGGTGTATTCGCGCAGGCATTCGTTGTTGTTCAGGCGGTCCTGAGCGTTCTCGCCGCCCAGAATGCCGATGCGGAATTCCTTGATTTCCTCTGCCGCAACAGGGGTGGTCAGTGCGGTAGTTGCCAGAACGGCAGCAATCAGTTTCTTCATCTCATGTCTCTCCGGTTGGGTCCCGGCAGAGCAGCCCGCCGGGTCGATGAATTCTGGTTCACGGGTTACTCGGCAGGAATGACGGCGCGCATCGCGTCCGTCTTTTCCAGCGTTTCGATCTCTGTTGAGGTGGCAGCCTCGGAGAATTCCTCCCCGGCGCCGTAAATCTCGCGGGCCACCCCGGTGGTCAGCTGCTCCGGCAGACCGTCAAAGACGATGCGCCCGTCACGCATGCCGACGACCCGGTCGCAATAGCGGCGCGCGGTGTCCAGCGTGTGCAGGTTGGCAACCACGGTGCGCCCGTCTTCCTCGTGGATGCGGCGCAGCGCCTCCATCACTGTCTGGGCGTTCATCGGGTCAAGCGAGGCAATCGGCTCATCCGCCAGGATGATTTTCGGATCCTGCATCAGCGCCCGGGCAATCGCCACCCGCTGCTGCTGGCCGCCCGACAGCGCTTCGGCCCGCTTGGCCGCATGTTCGGCAATACCCAGCCGGTCCAGGATGTCGATCGCCGTGTGAATATCTGCCATCGGGTACAGGTTGAACAGCGTCGCCACCGCATTCCGGCGGTTCAGCGTGCCGTGCAGAACGTTGGAAACAACGTCCATCCGCGGCACCAGGTTGAACTGCTGAAAGATCATCGCGCAGTCGGACTGCCAGGCACGCTTGTCCCTGCCTTTCAGTCCGGTGATTTCCCGGCCCTCGAACAGGATGCGGCCGCCGCTGGCGTCCTCCAGCCGGTTCAGCATCCGCAGCAGGGTGGATTTGCCGGCGCCGGAGCGGCCGATGATGCCGATCATGCAGGGCTTGTCGATGTCCAGCGTGGCGGAATCCACCGCAATCTTTTCGCCGAAGCGTTTGGTCAGTTTGTCAATGCGCAGCACCGGGGCGCTCCCTTCTCGTTCCGGGATTGCCTACCGGCCCTGCTCAAAGCTCATGTGTCACTGCCGTGAAAGTTTTGTAACGCCGCCCGGCGCAACCCGCAGGCGTTCCGTCCGGAGAAACCGCCCTGCCGCCCAATCTGCCCCTGTGCACAGCGGGCCGGACAGTCTATACGGCCTTCGACTCCTCAATTCCGTTCGCAAAAGGAAGCTGCCAGATGTCCTTTGACCGCAAGATCAAGATCGCCCCCTCCATCCTGTCTGCCGATTTCGCCAACTTCGGCCAGGAGATCCAGGCCATCGAAGCCCAGGGCGCCGACTGGGTCCATGTGGATGTGATGGACGGGCATTTCGTGCCGAACCTCACCTTCGGCCCGCAGGCAGTGAAAGCGTTCCGCCCGCATGTCAAAACGGTGATGGATGTGCACCTGATGATCGCGCCGGTTGATCCCTACATCAACGCCTATGCGGATGCCGGCGCCGATGTGCTGACCGCCCATATCGAGGCAGGCCCGCACATCCACCGCACCCTGCAGGCGATCCGTGCAGCCGGCATGAAGGCTGGCGTCGCACTGAACCCCGGCACTCCGGCCGAAGCCGTTGAGCACCTGCTGGACCTCACTGACCTCGTTTGCGTCATGACCGTGAACCCGGGCTTTGGCGGCCAGAAGTTCATCGACATGACCGCCAAGATCCGCCGCCTGCGCGCGATGATCGGCGACCGCCCGGTGCATATCGAGATCGACGGTGGTGTCGATCCCACCACTGCGCCGCTGGTGGCCGAGGCCGGCGCCGATGTGCTGGTCGCAGGCTCCGCGGTGTTCAAGGGCGGCTCGGTGGACAACCCGGAAGTCTACGGCGAGAATATCCGCAAAATCCGCGCCGCCACCGAAGGCACCTGGACGTAAGCGACGGGAACTCCCGCCAATCGCAGGGCGCATCCTGAAATGCGCCGCTCTTGTTGGTCCGGGCGCCGCGCTTTCAGCGCGGCGCTTTTCTTTAGGCGGGCTGCGTCTGTATGCCCTGGCTGCCTGCTTATGCGCCCTTGTTCAGATCATCGAAGGACTTGCCATCGGCAACCAGCTGCTCCAGCAGCGGCGCGGGCTGCCAGAAGAAGTCATCTTCAACCGCATAAGCCCGGATATCCGCCAGGATGCTGTCCAGCCCCTGCAGGTCGGCCCATTTCAGCGGCCCGCCCCAGAACCTCGGGAAGCCAAAGCCGAACAGCATCACCATATCCACGTCCAGCGGGCGACGCGCGATCCCTTCACCCACCACCTTGGCGGCCTCATTGACCATGGCGCACATGTAGCGGCGCAAAACCTCCGCGTCCGGGAACGCGCGCGGAGTGATACCTTGCTGCTCCTGATCCTTGGCGATCAGCTCCGCCACCTGCGGATTCGGCACGCCGCCGCCCCGCGGACCGTCCTCGTAGACATAGAAGCCTTTGCCGGTCTTCCGGCCGAAATCGCCGCCTTCGCAGAGCATCTCGTAGAAGCGCGGTACCCGCTCGCGCGGATCACGGGTCGGCGCGCGGCGTTTGCGGGCGGCCCAGTTGATGTCGAGGCCTGCCAGATCACCCATTGAAAATGGCCCCATCGGGAAGCCGAAACCGGTCACCACCTTATCCACCTGATAGGGCGACGCCCCATCCAGCACCACATATTCTGCCGCCTTGCGGTAGGTGTTCATGATCCGGTTGCCGATGAACCCGTCGCAGATGCCGGAGCGCACCGCGACCTTCCTCAGCCGCTTGCCAAGGGCAAAGCCTGTGGCCAGAACCTCCGGCGCGGTCTTCTCCGCCACCACGACCTCCAAAAGCTTCATCACATGCGCCGGCGAGAAGAAATGCAGCCCGATCACATCCTGCGGGCGGGAGGTCGCCGCGGCGATCTCATCCACATCCAGGTAGGACGTATTGGTTGCCAGCACCGCTCCCGGCTTGCAATGCGCATCCAGCTTGCCAAAGACCTCGCGCTTGACGCCCATGTCCTCGAACACGGCCTCGACCACCAAGTCCACTTGCCCCAAAGCGGCATAATCCGTGGCCACGGTCAGCGCCTCGCCGGTCAGCTGTTCATATTGCGCCTGGGAGATCTTGCCCCGCTTCAGCGCACCCTGCAGATTGCCCTCAATCCGCCCGCGCGCGGCAGCAACCGCCTCATTAGACATCTCGATCAGCACCACGTGCAGCCCGGCCAGCAGCGCCGCGGTGGCGATGCCCGCTCCCATGGTGCCGCCGCCGATCACCCCCATTGCGGAAACGTCACGGGGTTCAACACCTTCCAGCTCCGGCAGCTTGCTGACCGCGCGCTCCGCGAAGAAGGCATGGATCAGGCCCTGCCGCTGATCCGACTCCATCAGTTCCGTGAACAGCGCGCGCTCGCGCTTGAGACCCGCCTCAAAACTCTCCGCCTCGACCGCCGCCTGCACTGCCCGCACCGCCGTTGCCGGCGACAGCTGTCCGCGGGCTTTCTTCAATGTGGCCTCATAGACCGCATCGAAATCCACCGGTTCCGGCGCAGCCATTTCACCGACGGCCCGGCGCGGCGCGGCTGCATCCAGCAGCTCCTGCGTATAGGTGAGGCCAATCTCGCGCGGCTCACCGTCTTCGATACGGTCGATGATGCCCTTGTCCAGCGCCTCCGCCGCGCCGATGTGGCGGCCAGTGGTGATCATCTCCAGCGCCGCTTCGGTCCCGGCCAACCGCGGCAGCCGCTGGGTGCCGCCGGCGCCGGGCAAGATGCCCAGGTTGACCTCAGGCAGACCCATCCTGGCCGAAGGCACCGCAATACGGTAGTGCGAGGACAAGGCCACCTCCAGCCCGCCGCCCAGCGCCGTGCCATGCATGGCCGAGACCACGATCAGCGGCGACGCTTCAATCCGGCTGCACAGGCCCGGCAGATAGGGCTCCTGCGGCGGCTTGCCGAACTCGCGGATATCGGCACCGGCAAAATAAGTCCTGCCTTCACCGTAAATCAGCACTGCCTTGGCGCCCTCCTTTTCGGCGCGCCCGATCCCGTCCAGCAGCCCCTTGCGCACATCAAGGCCCAGCGCGTTCACAGGCGGGTTCTGCGCCTTCAGAACGGCAATATCGCCGACGCGCTCATATGCAATGGCTTCACTCATCCGGTCATCCTCTCTCTTCCGCGGGGGCAGTGCCTGCGCCCGGCTCCAAACAGATTAGGCACGGCAGCCGGACCGGCGCCAAGCCCCAATGACAGCAGAAGGCCCGCAAACCGCGCGTCACGGCGCTTACGGCCTCCGGCAGCCTGTCATGCCGACAGTTGCGTAACAGAAATAATGGGAAATGGAAACTTTTTGAAACACCTTATCTGTCAGCACAGCCGCTAGGCCTGTCAGCCGGTTTTCATCAGCCCGCTGGCGGTCCCGCCGTCCAGTATTTCCAGCGCTTTGACAGAGCATCCGGCACCGCAGCAAAGGCGCCCTTCGCCAAGCTCTCCCGCCCATGCCGACGGGGGGCAAAGCGGAGTTCCCCCGCTCTTCCGGCTCCCCGGCCTGCGCCGCAGTGCCGGGAACTAGCGCGGCCGCAACACCGGCGCCGTTCGAAGCGATATTCAGCTCCCAATTCTTCCGTTCGGCCCCGATCGGTTCGCTATATAAACCAATGGTTTGAATTTTTATTGACAGACACTGTCCTTTTCTGCCAACACAATTGCATCGCTGTGCGTCTTCTCACGCAGACAGCATCCGCCGGAACCAGCAGGGAGCATCGGCAAGAGCATGGGAACGGTATCCAAAGCCTTGTCCTTACTGACTTACTTTGACCACAGCCGGACCAGGATCGGGCTCAGCGACCTCACTCGCCTGTCCGGCATGAACAAGGCAACCGTCTACAGGCTGATGAGCGAACTGCAGGAATCAGGTTATGTCGAACAGGCCGGCGACGATCGCTCCTACCGGCTCGGCCCCCAGGTTCTGCGCCTTGCGGCCCTGCGCGAGGCGGCGGTTCCGATCCTCTCCGTTTCGCGCCGGGTGCTGCGCGACCTCAGCGACGAAACCGGCGAGACCAGCCACCTGTCGCTCTTGCAAGGCCGCCAGCTCAATTCGCTGTCGCATGCCTATTCGCCGCGCACCGCCACCAAGGTGATGATGGAGGACGCCAAGGTCCTGACGTTTCACGGCACTAGCTCCGGCATGGTGGTGCTGGCTTATGCCGATCCGGATTTCGCCGAGGAAGTCCTGTCGCAGCCGCTGGAGGCCCGTACCCCGGAAACCGTCACCGACCCGCAGGAAATCCGCGCCCAGCTGGCCGGCATCCGCAGCAGCGGCATTGCCGTGTCGGTTGGCGGGTTTGAGGCTGACGTGCATTCCCACGCAGTCCCGGTCTTTGGCCCGGACCGCAAGGTGATCGGCGCCCTCGCGGTGGCCGCGCCGGCCTCCCGCATGACGGCGGAACAGAAACAGCTGATCCCCGCGGCCTTGCGCCGCGCGGGCGCCGCCCTCACCCATCGCATCGGCGGTTCCGCCCCCGCAAACTACCCGCAGGACGAAACCGCCTGACCCCTTCACCGGCCCGGACCGGGCCGCATCCAGGAGCTGCCCCATGAAAGACTCCAACTTTCTGAAAGAACACAACGCCAAATCCCTGTGGCACCCGATGGCGCACCCGGGTGACAGCCTGGCCAATCCGCCCGCCATCATCACCTCCGCTCAAGGGGTCAAGATCACCGACATCGACGGGCATGAGGTGGTCGATGCGGTCGGCGGCCTGTGGAACGTGAACCTCGGCTTTTCTTGCCAAGTGGTGAAGGACGCGATTGCCGCGCAGCTTGATGTGCTGCCCTATTACTCCACCTTCCGCGGCACCACCAACGACCAGGTGATCCAGCTGGCCGAGGAGCTGCGCACCTTCTTCGCGCCCGACGGGCTGACCCGCGCCTTCTTCACCTCCGGCGGCTCGGATTCGGTGGAAACCGCCCTGCGTCTCGCGCGCCAGTACCACAAGATCCGCGGTGAGGAAGGCCGCACCAAGTTCCTGAGCCTCAAGAAGGGCTACCACGGCACCCACATGGGCGGCGCCTCGGTGAACGGCAATGCCAATTTCCGCACCCAGTACGAGCCTCTGCTGCCCGGCTGCCACCACATCCCGGCCCCCTACACCTACCGCAACCCGTTCAACGAAACAGATCCGGAGCGGCTGGCCCAACTCTGCCTGCAGGCGCTGGAAGATGAGATCGCCTTCCAGGGGGCGGGCACCATCGCTGCCTTCATCATGGAGCCGGTCCTGGGCGCAGGCGGGGTGATCCCGCCGCACAAGAGCTTCATGCCCGGGGTGCGCGAGATCTGCACCAAGCACGGCATCCTGCTGATCGCCGATGAGGTGATCACCGCCTTCGGCCGCACCGGATCGTGGAGCGGCTCACGCCACTGGGGCGTGCAGCCCGACATGATGGCCACCGCCAAGGCGATCACCAACGGTTACTTCCCCTTTGGCGCGGTGATGATCGCGGACCATTTGACGGAAACATTCGAGAAGGACACTACCAGCAAGGCGGCCATCGGCCACGGCTACACCTATTCCGGTCACCCGGTCGGCGCCGCCGCCGCCCTGGCCTGCCTTGCGGAAACCCAGCGCCTGAACGTGCCGGAAAACGCCGCCGCCCGCGGCAGCCAGATCCACCACGGCCTGCTGGCGCTGCAGCAGAAATACGAGCTGATAGGCGACGTCCGCGGCGGCCACGGCCTGATGTGCGCGCTGGAGCTGGTGTCCGACCGCGCCACCAAGGCAGCCGTGGACAAGAAGACTATCGGCAAGCTGCAGGAGGTCGCCTATGAGGCCGGCGCGATGGTGCGGGTCTCCGGCCCCAACATCATCCTGTCGCCGCCGCTGGTGCTGAGCGCGGCGGAAGCGGACACCATTCTCTCGGCGCTCGACACAGGCTTCGCGGCAGTGAGCTGACGCAAGCGCCAAACACATCTGCATCCGGGCTGTCAGGGCCGGGCGCCGCCAGAAAGGGGGCGCCGCCCCCGCCCTGCGGGCTCCCCCGGAGTATTTTCCAAAGGTGAATAGTAAGGACGGCTACTCAGGCACCGGCCCGCGGTATTTCTCGGTCAGTTCGGACGCCAGCTCGTCAGCCTCATAGACCCCCAGTAGGATGCCCTTGCGCCCGGACTTGCCGCGGCGCGCCTTGATTTGCGCATCCGACAGAGTGATCCGTTGCGACATCCTGAGCCCCCACTCCAGCAGCCTGTCATACATCAGATCAATGATTGCCTGGTGGGTGCCGCCCTTGGCCAGGTCCACCAGCTCATCCGGGTCATTCTCCATGTCAAACAGCATCGGCCTGAGGCCGCCCTCGGCATGCATGAACTTCCAGCGCTTGTCGGCAACCATGAAGAGGCGCGCTTCCTTGGGTTCCAGACCCAGCTTCTCACACAGCGGCATGGTGGAGTAGTCGAATTCGGCAACCGCATAGCCCCGCCACGCAGGATTTTCGCCGCGCAGGAAGGGCATCAGCGAGCGCCCTTCCAAGATATGCGGCGCAGGCTCGCCGCCCGAGGCCTCCAGAAAAGTCGGAAGCAGGTCGATTGCCTCCACCAGCTCGTCGCAGGTGGTGCCGCGGGTGACGTCGGCCTCCGCGCGCGGGTCATAAATGATCAGCGGCACCTTGATCGACGGTTCGTGGAACAGGTTCTTCTCCCCCAGCCAGTGATCGCCCAGGTAATCGCCGTGGTCCGAAGTCACCACGATCATCGTGTCCCGCATCCGGCCCGTCTCCTCCAGCCAGGCAAACAGCCGGCCCATCTGGTCATCGGCCTGTTTGATCAGCCCCATATAGGCGGGGATCACCTTCTCCCGCACCTCATCGCGGCTGAAGGTCTTGCCGATCTGGTTGTTCATCATGCCATCAAAGACTGGATGCGCGCCTTCGCGCTCCGCCTCCGAGCGCACCACGGGCAGCACGTGTTCTACCCCATACATATTGTGATAAGGCGCTGGCACGATGTAGGGCCAATGGGGCTTGATGTAGCTGAGATGCGCGCACCAGGGTCCGTCAGCTTGTTCGATGAATTCCATCGCCTGAGTGGTCAGCCAGGGCGTTTCGCTGTCTTCCTCGGCAATATTAGCGGGCTTGTCTGCATTGACCATGAACCAGCCGGACGCGATATCATTGCCCTCCACCCCGGCGTTGGCAAAATCGTTCCAGGGATTTTCACCCGGATAGCCCTTCTTCTTCAGGTATTCATTATAGGGGCTGCGCTTGCTGTCATAGAACCCGTCCGGCCCCTCTGCCCACAGCCCATCATCGCGGACCCAGGGGTCAAAGCCGCATTCCGACTGGCGCACGCCGATCACGCTGTCCGGCGCCAGTCCCAACCGCTGCATGCCCTCTGCATCCGCCACCATATGCGTCTTGCCGATCAGGTGGCAGCCCATCCCGGCCTTGCGCAGATGGTCGCCCATCGTCCATTCGCCGACACGCAGAGGATAGCTGTTGAACTGCACCCCGTGGCTAGAGGGATAGCGCCCGGTATAGCTCGACATCCGCGACGAGCCGCAAGTGGGCGACTGCACATAGGCGCGGGTGAAGCGCACACCCCTGGCGGCCAGCCCGTCGATATGCGGAGTGTGCAGGTGCGGGTGGCCCGCGCAACTGAGGTAATCGAACCGCAGCTGGTCGAACATGATATAGAGGATGTTCATCGGCGCCTCCCGCTCAGTGCTGGCACATTAATAAACAAGTGAAGCAATTTTGGCGAGGGGATCTTCTTGACCTCCTCCGCTGCCATCTGAACTATGCCCCCAGTCTTTTCTTTCCCCAATGGCATTCATGACCGGAAGTTCAGCCTCCACCACAATCCGCCCTGCCGCTATGGGCGACTGCTCCAGCCTTGCAGTCCTGTCAGTCGAGGTCTGGTCCGGCACTTATTTGCGCAACGGGATCAACGGGCATTTCGCGGACTA
Source organism: Leisingera sp. JC11 (assembly GCF_040704725.1). Taxonomy (NCBI): domain Bacteria; kingdom Pseudomonadati; phylum Pseudomonadota; class Alphaproteobacteria; order Rhodobacterales; family Roseobacteraceae; genus Leisingera; species Leisingera sp. JC11. Next base: position 216,929 of record NZ_JBFCVS010000007.1, on the reverse strand, counting down.
CGTGCTCAGCCAGTATACTCCGGCGCATTTTGCAGCGGTGCTTGAAAACCCGGCCGAGCGCCTGCTGGTCTCACAGAACCGGGATGGCATCGATGGATATGTCCGGATCTCGCACGGGCGCCCCAGCCCGGCCGGCGGTGCATCCCGCACCGAAATTTCGACACTCTATGTCCAACCGCGGCATCACGGGCGCGGCATTGGTCTTTGCCTGCTGCAGGCCGGGCTGCAGCACTGCCGCGACAGCAGTTGGGACGCCCCCTGGCTCACCAGCAATTCGGACAACGCCCGCGCAATCTCGTTTTATTTGCGGAACGGTTTTGAGAAGACAGGCCAGACCCATTTCTGGATCGGCGGCAGCCGGTACCCGAACGATGTTCTCCAGCTCCGCGCACTATAGCGGGCGTCCGGGCTGATTGACCCGGCGCGCGCCCGCCCGTCATCAATCCTTCTTGCGAAAGACCTCCTCCCGTTGGGCCCGATGCGTTTCAAAGCGCCAGCGGCGGGCGGCAGCCCCTGTCTGCGGCAAGTTCCCGGCAGCCGCAGCATCAATTCGTTACAGTTTTTCAGTCACACGACGTTTTGCGTTACATTTCTCTTGCCGCGAATCATCTTCCGGCGTATCACCGACCCAACGGTCGGCTTTTCCTGCCGCCGCCACAGGAGACGCGAACACCCATGGATGCTTTCATCTGCGATGCAACCCGCACCCCGATCGGCCGCTACGGCGGCGCGCTGAGCCAGGTGCGTACCGATGACCTTGCCGCCCTGCCGATTGCCGCCCTGGCGGCACGCAACCCGGATGTTGACTGGGGCTCCTTGGATGACGTGATCCTGGGCGATGCCAACCAGGCCGGCGAAAGCAACCGTAATGTGGCCCGCATGGCGGCCCTGCTGGCGGGCCTGCCCACGTCTGTGCCCGGCACCACCATCAACCGCCTTTGCGCCTCCGGCATGGATGCGGTCGGCATGGCCTCGCGCGGGATCAAAGCGGGTGATTATGACATGGCCATCGCGGGCGGCGTCGAAAGCATGTCGCGCGCGCCCTTCGTGATGCCCAAGGCCACTTCCGCCTTCACCCGCGCCAATGCCGTCTATGACACCACCATCGGCTGGCGCTTCGTGAACAAGAAGATGCACGAGATGTACGGCACCGACTCGATGCCACAGACCGCCGACAACGTGGCCGAGGATTACGGCGTCAGCCGCGAAGATCAGGACGCATTCGCTGCCCGCAGCCAGGCCCGCTGGGCCGCCGCGCATGAGGCCGGCATCTTCAAGGACGAAATCACCCCGGTCACCATCCCGCAGCGCAAGGGCGATGATCTAGTGGTCGACACCGACGAACACCCCCGCCCCGGCACCTCGGCGGAGAAGCTGTCAGGCCTCAAGGGTGTCAACGGCCCGGACAAGAGCGTGACCGCAGGCAATGCCTCCGGCGTCAACGACGGCGCCGCGGCGATCCTGATGGCGAATGAGGTTGCGGCCGCGAAGAACGGCCTAAAACCGATGGCCCGCATCGTCGGCATGGCCGCCGCTGGGGTCGAGCCGCGCATTATGGGCATCGGCCCGGTGCCTGCCACCCGCAAGGTGCTGGCCCGTACCGGCCTGACCATCGAACAGATGGACGTGATCGAACTGAACGAGGCCTTTGCGTCCCAGGGCCTCGCCACCCTGCGCGAGCTTGGCCTTCCGGACGATGCGCCCCATGTTAATCCCAACGGCGGTGCGATCGCACTGGGCCACCCGCTCGGCATGTCCGGCGCGCGGCTGGTGCTGACCGCCGCCTACCAATTGCAGCGCACCGGCGGGCGGTATGCCCTGTGCACCATGTGCGTCGGCGTCGGTCAGGGCACCGCCCTGATCCTCGAACGCGTGTAACGAAACCCTGAGGAGGTCCCAGACATGTATGCTCAGATGATCAAATCCGAAGCGACCCAGGACGATCCGGAAAAGCTGGCGGCCTTCCAGGCGCGCATCGACGCGGGCGAGAAGATCGAGCCCAAGGACTGGATGCCCGAAGGCTACCGCAAGACGCTGATCCGCCAGATCGGCCAGCACGCCCATTCGGAAATCGTCGGCCAGCTGCCCGAGGGCAACTGGATCACCCGCGCGCCGACGCTGGAGCGCAAGGCGATCCTGCTCGCCAAGGTGCAGGATGAGGCGGGCCACGGCCTCTACCTCTACTGCGCGGCGGAAACACTGGGCGTTTCGCGCGACGAAATTACTGAGATGCTGCTTGACGGGCGCATGAAATACTCGTCGATTTTCAACTACCCGACGCTGAACTGGGCCGACATCGGCGCGGTCGGCTGGCTGGTGGACGGCGCAGCGATCATGAACCAGGTGCCGCTGCAGCGCACCTCCTTCGGCCCCTACTCACGCGCGATGATCCGCATCTGCAAGGAAGAAAGCTTTCACCAGCGCCAGGGCTATGACGCGATCCGCAAGATGGCCGAGGGCACGCCCGAGCAGAAAAAGATGGCTCAGGACGCGCTGAACCGCCTCTGGTACCCGTCGCTGATGATGTTCGGCCCGTCTGACAAGGACTCAGTCCATTCCGCCCAGTCTATGGCCTGGAAGATCAAGATGAACACCAACGACGAGCTGCGCCAGAAGTTCGTCGACCAGACTGTGCCGCAGGCCGAATACTTGGGCCTCACCATCCCCGACCCGGACCTGAAGTGGAACGAGGAGCGTGGCCACTACGATTACACCGACCCGGACTGGAGCGAGTTCTTTGACGTGATCAAGGGCAACGGCCCCTGCAACACAGACCGGCTTGCTGCCCGCAACAAGGCCTGGGACGACGGCGCCTGGGTCCGGGACGGCCTGCTCGCCCACGCCAAGAAGAAAGCCGCGCGCCAGCACGCCGCCGAGTAACCCCAAGCATTCCGGCGCTCCGCCCTGCCGCGCAGCGCCCCCTCAGCCAGGAGGATTTGAGACATGAAAAACGAATGGCCCCTCTGGGAAATCTTCATCCGCGGCCAGCACGGCATGAGCCACCGCCACGTCGGCTCCCTGCACGCGCCTGACGCCGAGATGGCGATCAAAAACGCCCGCGACGTCTATACCCGCCGCAACGAAGGCGTGTCGATCTGGGTGGTGGAAGCAAACCACATCGCCGCCTCCTCGCCCAGCGACAAGGGCCCGCTCTACGAGCCGTCGGAGTCCAAGGTCTACCGCCACCCGACCTTCTTCGACATCCCCGAAGAAGTGGGGGCCATGTAATGACCCGCGAAGAGGCATTTACCCAGTTCCTGCTGCGGATGGGGGACAACACCCTGATCCTCGGACACCGGGTCAGCGAATGGTGCGGCCACGCGCCGGTGCTGGAAGAAGACATCGCGCTGGCCAACACCGCGCTGGACCTGATCGGCCAGACCCAGATGTGGCTCGGCCTGGCCGGTGAAGTGCAAGGTGAAGGCAAATCCGCTGACGACCTGGCCTTCCTGCGCGACGCCTGGGACTTCCGCAACGTGCTGCTGTGCGAGGTGCCGAACGGCGACTTCGGCCGCACCCTGATGCGCCAGTTCCTGTTTGACGCCTGGCACTCGATCCAGCTGGGCCGGCTGATGAAATCCTCGAACGAACGGGTCGCCGCGATTGCCGAGAAGGCCTCGAAAGAGGTGGCCTATCACCTGGAACGCTCCGCCGACACGGTGGTAGGCCTGGGCGACGGCACCGAGGAAAGCCACCGCCGGATGCAGGAAGCGCTGGACTATCTGTGGCCCTATGTGGGCGAGATGTTCCAGTCCGACGAGGTCGACGCGGAAATGGTCAAGGCGGGCACCGCGCCCGATCCGGCTACCTTGCGCGAAGAATACGACGCGCTGGTCTCCCGCATCCTGGGCGACGCGACGCTGACCATCCCGGAGAGCCGTTTTGCCCATAAGGGAGGGCGCACCGGTGCGATGCACACCGAGCACCTGGGCCACCTGCTGACCCAGATGCAATGGCTGCAGCGCGCCTATCCGGGCGCCAAGTGGTAAGACAACGGCCAAAGAACTGAGGGCATCGCCCGTCCGGCAGGGCGGGCGGGAAACTCCCGCCTCGAGGGAGGCTGGACGGGTGTTGCCCGGCGCACTGCCGGGCAGAACAGCCAATGAGGGTAACCGCATGAGCCAAGTGACAACTCAGCCAAGCATTGACCAGATCTGGGAATGGCTCGACGCCGTGCCGGACCCGGAAATCCCGGTGATTTCGCTGGTGGACCTGGGCATCATCCGCGGCGTCGCCTGGGAGGGCGAAACCCTGGTGGTCACCGTCACCCCGACCTACTCCGGCTGCCCCGCCACTTCGGTGATCAACATGGACATCGAAACCGCCCTGCGCGGCCACGGCATCACCGATCTGCGGCTGAAGACCCAGATATCCCCCGCCTGGACCACCGACTGGCTGTCCGAAAAGGGGCGCACGAAGCTGGAGGACTACGGCATCGCCCCGCCCCAGCCCGCAGGCGGCCCGGAAAAATGCCCGCACTGCGGCAGTAAACATGTCACCAAGGTCAGCCAGTTCGGCTCGACCCCCTGCAAGGCCCACTGGCGCTGCCAGGACTGCCTCGAACCCTTTGATTATTTCAAGTGCATCTGAGGAGACCCTGATGGCGCGCTTTCACGACCTTGAAGTCACCGACGTCCGCAAGACCATCCGCGATGCGGTGGTTGTCACCCTGAAGCCCGCGAACGGCGCGGCTGAAGAGTTCGATTTCACCCAAGGCCAGTATCTGACCTTCCGCCGCGACTTCGACGGCGAGGAGCTGCGCCGCAGCTACTCGATCTGCGCCGGCAAGGACGAAGGCATCCTGCAGGTCGGCATCAAGCGCGTCGACGGCGGCGCGTTCTCGACCTGGGCCAATACCGAGCTGCAACCCGGCGACACCCTGCAGGCGATGGCGCCGATGGGCACCTTCTTCACCCCGCTCGATGCGGCGGCCGAGAAGAACTACCTGGGCTTTGCAGGCGGCTCCGGCATCACGCCCGTGCTGTCGATCCTCAAGACCACGCTGGCGGCGGAACCCAAATCCTCCTTCACGCTGGTCTATGCCAACAAGGGCGTGAACACGATCATGTTTCGCGAGGAGCTGGAGGATCTCAAGAACCTCTACATGGGCCGGTTCAACGTGATCCACGTGCTGGAATCCGACGCCCAGGAAATCGACCTGTTCACCGGCCTGGTCACCGAAGAAAAATGCGCCCAGCTGTTCGAGCACTGGATCGACATCAAGTCGGTTGATACCGCCTTCATCTGCGGCCCGGAGCCGATGATGCTGGGCATCGCCAGCGCCCTGCGCATTGCCGGCCTCGATGACAGCCAAATCAAGTTCGAGCTGTTTGCCTCTGCCCAGCCGGGCCGCGCCAAACGCAAGGCTGCCGCAACAGATGCTGCGAGCAGCGCCAACCAGACCAAGGCCGCAATCACCCTGGACGGCGCCACCCAGACCATCGAGATGGGCAAGGACATGACGCTGCTGGACGCGGCGCTGGAAAACGCGATGGACGCGCCCTATGCCTGCAAGGCCGGGGTCTGTTCCACCTGCCGCTGCAAGGTGCTGGAGGGCGAGGTCGAAATGGTCGCCAACCATGCGCTGGAGGATTACGAGGTCGAAAAGGGCTATGTGCTCTCGTGCCAGGCCTATCCGGTGACCGATAACGTCGTGGTCGATTACGACCAGTAACGCCTGTGCGAGGGAGGAAAGATCATGACTGACGAGATGAGCATCGCAAGCTATCTGGCCCAAGGCGGCGTGCTGAGCAACCCGTCCAACGTGCCGCCGCGCTACCGCGCCGAGCTGATGAAGATGATGGCGACCTTTGTCGACAGCGAGCTGGCGGGTGCTGCCGGCTTTGCCGACATCATCAACGAAGGCCCTGGCATCAAGGCGCGCATCGCCGCCGCCAAGATCGTGCTGGAAAAATCCGACAGCGCCGAAAAGGTGCTGCGCATCATGGGCGATTTCGGCGCCGATACAGAGCGTTACGCCGACCACCACCCCTGGACCGCGCGGCTGGAGCGGGCCGCCGACATCGGCCAGACCCGCACCAAGCACGACATGCGGCTGGCCGTGTTCAACTACCCGCTGGAAGGCTGGGCGGATGCGGTGGTGATGAACCTGCTGATGGGCAGTGCCGTTGCCGTGCAGCTGGAAGAACTGAGCCATGTCTCCTACCAGCCGCTGGCCGAGGCGTTCCGCGCCATCCAGCCGATTGAGGCGCACCACGCGGAATTGGCCGAGGAAGGCCTGATGGTGCTGGTGGAGGCGCAGGGCGCAGAGGCCCTGCAGGAGCTGGCAGACTACTGGTGGCCGCGGGTCGCAGCCAGCTTCGGCTCGGAGACCTCGCAGAAATTCGAAGACCTCAAGGCGATAGGCCTGCGCCGCACCCCGAATGCGGAGCTGAAAGCCCGCTGGGAGCAAAACGCAGCGGCCATTCTGGCCAAGGCGGGCCTGAAGCCCGCCGCCTGACCCCCAGCAAAAAGCTCCCGCCCGGGCATCCGCGCATCGCTGATGCGCAGCCCCGGTTGGGCCCGGCGCGCCTGACGGCGCGCAGGGACACCGTGGCCTGAGGCCTTGTGCAATTCCACAGGGGAATGGTGCGGGGCTGCGGAATGGCGTTTGCGGCTCCCTGCCCCCATCTTTGCAATGACGAACCGATGGAGGCAGACATGAGCACCGGCACAGCACCCCTTCCCGCAGGCACCAGCATCGGCCATGTGCATCTGAAGGTTTCGGACCTGGAGCGGGCCCTTGCATTCTACAGCGGCGTGCTGGGCTTCAACGTGACCCAGCGGCTGGGCAGCTCGGCCGCGTTCCTGTCAGCGGGCGGCTACCACCACCACATCGGCCTCAACACCTGGCAGTCGCGCGGCGGCCCTGCCCCGGCGCCCAACATGACCGGCCTTTACCACACCGCCATCCTGCTGCCGGACCGCCAGAGCCTGGCCGCGGTGCTGCGGCGGGTGCTGGACGCAGGCATCGCGCTGGAAGGCGCCGCCGATCATGGCGTGTCCGAGGCGATTTACCTGCGCGACCCCGACGGAAACGGGGTGGAGCTGTACCGCGACCGGGCTGAGGAAGAGTGGCCGCGCGGGCCGGACGGCAGCCTCCAGATGGGGTCTGACCCATTGGACTTGCAAGCTTTGCTCGCAGAGGTTGAGTAGGTCAGCAGCCCTGTCCGAATGTTTCGCGCGCGAAACAATTGGTCAGATATGCTGACTTAATGGACGCGACGTCAGATTTTGCACCGTTTCAGAATAGCTCCATGAAACCAAACGGAAAAAGACGCTTCGCCGATGCCACCCCACCGGCACCGGCGGGCGATGTTAGGTCTGGACCTCTGACCTTTCCCTGCCTACCCTAGCGGCAAGCACAGGGAGGCAGAACCATGGCTGTGGGCCGCACAATCCGCACTTATTTCAACGGCAGCTGGCAGGATGGCAATCCGGCGGTGATGCGGGCTGCGGACCATGCAATTTGGCTCGGCTCGTCGGTGTTTGACGGCGCACGGCTGTTTGACGGCGTGACCCCGGACCTGGACCTGCACTGCGCCCGCACCAATGCCTCTGCCACAGCGCTGATGATGGAGCCCACCCATTCGGTGCCGCAGATGATGGAGATCATCCGCGACGGGCTGGAGGGTTTCGCCCCCGGCGCCGCAGTCTATATCCGGCCGATGTACTGGGCCGCTGACGGCGACGAGACGCTGATCGCGCCCAAGGCGGAGAGCACCCGGTTTGCCGTCAGCCTGGAGGAGATCCCGATGGCAGCCCCCGATGCCGCCGCCACGCTGTCTCGCACCCGCTTCCGCCGCCCGGTGCTGGAAAGCGCGGTGGTGAATGCCAAGGCGGGCTGCCTGTATCCCAACAACGCCCGGATGCTGCGGGAAGCGCGCAGCAAGGGGTTCAGCAACGCGCTGGTGCTGGACGCCATGGGCAACGTGGCTGAAACCGCCACCACGAATGTCTTCATGGTCCGCGACGGCGAGGTCTTCACCCCGATCCCCAATGGCACTTTCCTGGCGGGGATCACCCGTGCCCGCCACATCAGCAACATGCGCGCCGATGGCATCACTGTGCATGAATGCGTGCTGGGCTATCAGGATTTCGAGGAAGCGGATGAGATCTTCCTCTCAGGCAACATGAGCAAGGTGACCCCGGTCACCGCGTTTGACGAGTGCCGCTATCAGGCCGGCCCCGTGGCCAAACGGGTGCGGGAGCTCTATTGGGACTGGGCTGCCAGCAACCGGTAACCTGCGCGGCCCCGCTTGCAAGTGCTTGCGCCCGTTCCGGGCCTTTCTGCGAAACGCGGCTGCCCGGTCGGGCATGGCTCAGTGCCGCGGCACGGTGCCGCGCCGCGCATCTGCGCGGCGCCCGGCCCAAAGCCGCCAAGGGTGTTTCGGCGCAGCCGGAGCATCCTGCGGCTGCGGGAGGCCCTGCGAGTGCCGCAGCCCCACCGGAGCCGGGCAGGTTTGACCGGCGGAAAGTCTAGGACCAGAAATACGCAGCGTTGACGCTGCTTTGGCTCTATTGCCTGACGGCGCAGGTTGCGCCATGATCCGCGGTGCAACAACGAGAGAGCGAAGATGCGCAAATTCCTTGTGGTCCTGGACGACAGCCGCGAATGCCTGAACGCCATGCGCTTTGCCGCGATGCGGGCGGCGCACACCGGCGCGGGCGTCACCATCCTCTCGGTGATCCCGCCGGATGAGTTCAACCACTGGATCGGCGTCGGCGAAGTGATGCGCGAGGAAGCGCGCGAACGCATCCACGCCCATTTCGAGGTTTTCGCCAAATGGATGCGCGACCGCCAGAACGTCGACCCGGACCTGGTGATCCGCGAGGGCGAGGCGGTGCCGGAAATCCTCGACTATATCGAGGGCGACCCGGAAATCGGCGTTCTGGTGCTGGGCGCGGGCACCGGGCGCAAGGGCCCCGGGCCGCTGGTCACCCAGATGACCAAGAACTCCGGCACCCTGCCGGTGCCGATCACCATCGTGCCCGGCGATCTCAGCAAGGAAAAACTGGAAGCGATCACCTGACGGGAAGGCAGACCGGGGCAAGGCAGAGGCGATGAATGGCAGGATCACATTCTGGTTCGAATTCGCCTCCACCTATTCCTATCTCAGTGTGATGCGCTTCGGCGAACTGGCCGCCGCGCGCAATGTTGCTGTGACCTGGAAGCCGTTTCTGCTGGGTCCCATCTTCGCGGCCCAGGGCTGGGACACCTCCCCCTTCAACATATATCCGGCCAAAGGGCGCTACATGTGGCGAGACATGGAGCGGATCTGCGCCGCCCGCGGTCTGCCTTTCTGCTGCCCGGACGTATTCCCGCAGAACGGGCTTATGGCGGCGCGGCTGGCCCTGGCCGCGGCGGAGGAGGACCGGATCGAACCCTTCACTCAGGCAGTGTTTCAGGCGCAATTCGGCGAAGGCGCGGATATCGCGGATGAAGGTGTTTTGCTGGGCTGCTTGCGCAAAGCGGGTCTCGGAACCGGACTGATGCAGCGGGCGCAGGCGCCTGAAATCAAATCGGCACTTCGGGCGCAGACCGAGGAGGCCATTGCCGCGGGTATTTTCGGTGCGCCCAGCTTTACCTGCGGGGCGGAACTGTTCTGGGGCGACGACCGGCTGGAGCAGGCCCTGGACCACGCGGCAGGCACCCAGATTTAGAATCGTTCCAAATCTTGACTTGCCGCGCCTCAGGGCGCATATCGGGGGCACGCTTAACGGAGACCCGACATGTTCATTCAGACTGAATCCACGCCCAACCCGGCGACGCTGAAATTCCTGCCGGGCCAAACCGTTCTGGAGGTGGGCACCGCCGACTTCCCCAGCGCTGACGCCGCGGGCAAATCGCCGCTGGCCTCCCGTATCTTTGCGGTTGAGGGCGTTACCGGCGTGTTCTTCGGCAATGACTTCGTGACGGTGACCAAAGCGGACGCTGTCGAGTGGGACCACATCAAGCCCGCCATCCTGGGCGCGGTGATGGAACACTACCAGTCCGGCCAGCCGGTGATGGCGGACGGCTCTGCCGATCCGGCTTCGGGCCATGCCGAGCATTCCGGCGAGGACGCGGAGATCGTCAACCAGATCAAGGAACTGCTGGATAGCCGTGTACGGCCGGCAGTGGCCCAGGACGGCGGCGACATCACCTTCCACGGCTTTGACCGCGGCGTGGTTTATCTGCACATGCAGGGCGCCTGCGCCGGCTGCCCGTCCTCGACCCTGACCCTGAAAATGGGCATCGAGAACCTGCTGCGCCACTACATCCCGGAAGTCACCGAGGTGCGCCCGGTTGCCGTCTGACCGGCTGCGAAAGGACATCTGATGGCTTCCGAACCGCTGGTTCTGGGATTTGACACATCGGCCGCGCATTGCGCGGCCGCTTTGCTGCGCGGGGAGACCGTGCTGGCCTCCCGGCTGGAGGAAATGACCCGCGGCCAGGCCGAACGGCTGATGCCGCTGCTGGAAGAGGTGCTGGCTGACGGCGGTGCCGCGTGGCAGGATCTTGACGCTATCGGGGTCGGTATCGGCCCCGGCAATTTCACTGGCATCCGCATTGCGGTCTCCGCCGCCCGCGGTTTGGCGCTGGGGCTGGAGGTGCCGGTTGTGGGCGCCGACGGGTTTGAAGCCCGCGCTGCCGAGGGCACCCTGCCTGCGGTGCCTGCGCCGCGCGATCAGGTCTATGCCGCCCTGCCCGGCGAAGCTCCGCGCCTTATGCCGCGCCAGGAAGCCGAGGACGCCGCCCGCGGTGCCGGGCTGGCCTTCGCGCCTGAGGCAAGCCCGGCCGGGATTGCCGAAGCCATTGCACGCATCACTGCCGGGCGTTTTGAAACCGTGACAGAGCCGCCGGCGCCGCTGTACCTGCGCGCGGCTGACGCCGCGCCTTCCAGCGACGTGCCGCCTGCGCTGATTGATGAGTGATCCGCTGACACCGGCGCAGATGGCCGCCACCCATGCCGCGGGCTTCACCCAGTCGCGGCCGTGGTCCGCGCTGGAGTTCGCAGCCCTTCTGGACAGCCCGCTGATCTTTGCCGCCGGGGATGCCCGCTGTTTCGCGCTGGTGCGGGTGATTGCCGATGAGGCGGAGCTGCTGACCATCGTGACGGATCCCGCCCATCAGCGCCAAGGGCTGGCCCGCGCCTGCATGGCAGGCTGGGAATCACTGGCATGCGCGCGCGGCGCCGCAGAAGTGTTTCTGGAAGTGGCCGAAGACAACGCGCCCGCGCAGGCGCTGTACCGCTCCTGCGGATTCGCGGAATGCGGGCGCAGGGCGGGGTATTACCGCCGCGAAGGCGCCAATCGCGCGGATGCGATCCTGATGAGAAAGTCTTTACGCTAGGCCAGTTGCGCGGATTTCGCACCAAATGGTCAAAAAGCGGTTGACCCCCTCCCTGCCCTGCAGGCTAAATTGCCGCACCCTCTAAGGCCTGAACGGGGCCGGGCAGCGGAAAACCCCCGCTGCATTCAACAAAAATGACAGTGGGAGTTAACCTGATGACCCTGATGAAACCGCTGATGGGCGCAGCCGCGTCGCTGGCCCTGACCGCAGGTGCCGCGCTGGCGGAACCGGCGCTGATCTTTGATCTGGGCGGCAAGTTCGACAAGAGCTTCAACGAGGCCGCGCACGGCGGTGCCCAGCGCTGGGCCGAAGAGACCGGCGAAACCTACCGCGAGATCGAACTGCAGTCCGAAGCCCAGCGCGAGCAGGCGCTGCGCCGCTTTGCCGAGGCCGGCGCCAACCCGATCGTGATGGTCGGCTTTGCCTTTGCCGATGCCCTGGGCCAGGTGGCTGCCGACTACCCGGACACCAAATTCACCATCATCGACATGGTGGTTGAAGGCGACAACGTGCGCTCGGTTGTCTTTAACGAACATGAAGGCTCCTATCTTGTGGGGATGATGGCCGCGATGGCGTCCAAATCGAACACCGTTGGCTTCATCGGCGGCATGGACATCCCGCTGATCCGCAAGTTCGCCTGCGGCTATGCCGAAGGCGTCAAGGCAGCCAACCCGGATGCCACCGTGATCGCCAACATGACCGGCACCACCCCGGCAGCCTGGAATGACCCGGTCAAGGGGTCTGAGCTGACCAAGGCGCAGATCAGCCAGGGCGCAGACGTGGTCTACGCCGCGGCTGGCGGCACCGGCGTCGGCGTGCTGCAAACCGCAGCCGATGAAGGCATCCTGTCAATCGGCGTCGACAGCAACCAGAACCACCTGCACCCGGGCAAAGTGCTGACCTCGATGACCAAGAAGGTTGGCAACGCAGTCTATGAGGCGTTCCAGGACGGCCCGGACATGGAGACCGGCTTCTCGGTCATGGGTCTGGCCAACGGCGGTGTCGGCTATGCCATGGATGAGCACAACGCATCGCTGGTCTCTGCCGAGATGCAGGCTGCCGTGGACGAAGCTGCTGCCAAGATCGCCTCGGGCGAGATCAAGGTGCATGACTACATGTCCGATGACAGCTGCCCTGCGCTGAGCTTCTAAGCAGAAAGCCCCAGGCCATGACGGATTCTCTTCATATTCTGTTTGCGGCCTGGGGCGACCCATCGCCCGAAGCCCGCGCCGAAAAGACGGACGCGGCCATCGGGCCGGATTTCTACTATTCCGATCCCAACACCCCCGCCCCCATCACCACACGCGACGCCTATCTGGACTATATCGCGCAGTTCAGCGCGATGATGCCGGGCGCCGCGGCGAAGGTGGTAGCCGTCTCGGAACACCACGGCCATGCACGCGCCACGGTGGATTTCGAGAAGGACGGCCAGCGCATGGTGCGCGGCCAGTATTTTGCCGATCTGCAAGACGGCAAGGTGGTGCGGCTGATCGGCTTCACAGGCATGGGAGAGCCCGATTGACCGCCCCCGCCATCGAACTCAAAGGCATTTCCAAGGCCTTTGGCCCGGTCCAGGCTAACAAGGACATTTCCATCAGCGTCGCCCCCGGCACCATTCACGGCATCATCGGTGAAAACGGTGCGGGCAAATCGACGCTGATGTCGATCCTCTACGGCTTCTACAAAGCCGACAGCGGCGAAATCTGGATCAAGGGCAAGAAGACCGCGATTCCCGACAGCCAGGCGGCGATTGCCGCAGGCATCGGCATGGTGTTCCAGCATTTCAAGCTGGTGGAGAATTTCACTGTGCTGGAAAACATCGTGCTGGGGGCTGAGGACAGCGGCATGCTGATGCCTTCGCTGCGCCGCGCCCGCAAGGAGCTGAAGGCGCTGGAGGAGGAATACGAGCTGTTCGTGGACCCCGACGCCCGCATCGACGAGATCGGTGTCGGCATGCAGCAGCGGGTGGAAATCCTCAAGGCGCTTTACCGCAAGGCCGAAATCCTGATCCTCGATGAGCCGACCGGCGTGCTGACGCCGTCTGAGGCCGACCAGCTGTTCCGCATCCTCGACCGGCTGCGCGCTGAAGGGAAAACCATTATCCTGATCACCCACAAGCTGCGGGAGATCATGGAATACACAGACACGGTGTCCGTCATGCGGCGCGGTCAGATGACCGCTACCGTCAAGACGGCGGAGACCAGCCCGGAGCATCTGGCGGAGCTGATGGTGGGCCGCAAGGTGCTGTTGCGCGTCGACAAGGTGCCCGCGCAGCCCGGCGCCCCGATCCTGGAGATCGAGAACCTGAAGGTTGTGGACAGCGCCGGCGTCGAACGCGTCAAGGGCATCGACCTCACCGTGCGCGCAGGCGAGATCGTCGGCATCGCCGGTGTGGCCGGCAACGGCCAGTCGGAGCTGCTGGAGGTTCTGGGCGGCATGCGCCCCGGCACCGGCAGCATCAAGCTGCATGGCACCCCCCTGCCGCTGAACGGCCAGGGCTCCGATGCCGCTGCGCGCCGCGCCGCCCATATCGGCCATGTGCCGGAGGACCGCCAGCGCGAAGGCCTGATCATGGACTTCCACGCCTGGGAGAACGTGGCCTTCGGCTACCACCGCGACGCGGCCTATCAGAGCGGCATTCTGATGAACAACACAGCGCTCCGGGCCGATACCGAGGCCAAGATGGTGAAATTCGACGTGCGCCCGCCCGATCCCTGGCTGGCGGCCAAGAATTTCTCCGGCGGCAACCAGCAAAAAATCGTCGTGGCGCGCGAGATCGAGCGCAACCCCGACCTGTTGCTGGTCGGCCAGCCGACCCGCGGCGTCGACATCGGCGCCATCGAATTCATTCACAAGCAGATCGTCGAGCTACGCGACCAGGGCAAGGCGATTCTGCTGGTCTCGGTCGAGCTGGAGGAGATCCTGTCTCTGGCGGACCGGGTTGCGGTGATGTTTGACGGCATGATCATGGGCGAACGGCCCGCCGATCAGACCGATGAGAAAGAACTGGGCCTCTTGATGGCCGGTGTCGCGGGGGAGGCCGCGTAAATGGACAAGATGCCGAAATGGGCCGATGTGGTCCTGATCCCGCTGATCAGCCTGATCCTGGCCGCTCTCCTGTCGGCGCTGGTGATCCTCGGGATCGGCGAAGACCCGGTGGCTGCGGTCAAGCTGATGGTCGATGGCGCCCTGGGCTCCACCTATGGCTGGGGCTACACGCTCTATTACGCCACCAATTTCATGTTCACCGGGCTGGCGGTGGCGATTGCCGCCCATGCGGGCCTGTTCAACATCGGCGGCGAAGGCCAGGCGATGCTGGGCGGGCTTGGCGTGGCGCTGGTCTGCCTGCTGATCCCCTGGCCGCACTGGACGCTGGCGCTGGTCTTTGCGGCCCTTGGCGCGGGCCTTTTCGGGGCCGCTTGGGCCGCGATCCCCGCCTACCTGCAAGCCAAGCGCGGCAGCCACATCGTGATCACCACCATCATGTTCAACTTTATCGCCGCGGCGGTGCTGAACTATGTGCTGGTCAATCTGCTGCGGCCCGAAGGCTCAATGGACCCGGCCACCGAACGCTTCCCCGAGGCGGTGCACCTGCCCTCCCTGCATGAGCTGCTGGCGCCGATCGGGATCGAGTTTTCAAAATCGGCACCGGCAAACGTCAGCCTTTTGGTGGCCGTCGGTGCCTGCCTGTTTGTCTGGCTGCTGATCTGGCGCACGCCGCTGGGGTATGAAATCCGCTCCCTCGGCAAATCGGAGCCGGGCGCGCGCTATGCTGGCATCTCTTCGGTCCGCACCATCATGATCGCCATGCTGATCTCCGGCGCGCTGGCCGGCATGATGGCTGTGAATAACGTGATGGGCGAGGCAGAGCGGCTGGTTCTGAACGCCACCGAAGGCGCCGGTTTCATCGGCATCGCGGTGGCGCTGATGGGCCGCAACCATCCGTTCGGCGTGTTCCTGGCGGCGATCCTGTTTGGTTTCCTCTACCAGGGCGGCGCTGAGCTGGCACTCTGGACTTCGATCCCGCGCGAGCTGATCGTGGTGATCCAGGCCCTGGTGATCCTGTTCACCGGCGCGCTCGACAACATGGTGCGGATGCCGCTTGAGCGGATCTTCCTGGCGATGCGGAAGGGGCAGAACTGATGGATTTCCTGACGATCATCCAGCTGCTGGATTCCACCGTCCGCCTGGCGACACCGCTGCTGCTGGCCTGCCTTGCGGGCCTGTTCTCCGAACGCGCGGGCATCTTCGACATCGGCCTTGAGGGCAAGATGCTGATGGCCGCCTTCTTCTCCGCTGCCGTCGCTGCCGCCACCGGCAATGTCTGGCTGGGGCTTCTGGCCGGCATCGGCTCCTCGCTCTTGCTGGCGGGCCTGCACGGGGTGGCCTCGATCACCTTCCGCGGCAACCAGCTGATCTCCGGCGTGGCGATCAACTTCCTGGCCGCGGGCATGACGGTGCTGATTGCCCAGGACTGGTTCCAGCAGGGCGGCCGGACACCTTCGCTGATCGGCGGCGGGCGGTTCACCCCGTTTGACCTGCCCTTTGCCGAAAGCCTTTCCGGCGTGCCGGTGCTTGGTCCAATCTATTCCGAGCTGCTCTCCGGCCATTCGATCCTGGTCTACATCGCCTTCCTGGCGGTGCCGGCCACCTGGTGGGTGCTGTTCCGCACCCGCTTCGGCCTGCGCCTGCGCGCGGTGGGGGAAAACCCTGCTGCCGTTGACACCGCCGGCGTCTCGGTTGTCGGCCTGCGCTACGGCGCGGTGCTGATCTGCGGCCTGTTGTGCGGCATTGCGGGCGCCTATCTGGCCACCGCGCTGCAGGCGGGATTCGTCAAGGACATGACCGCGGGCCGCGGCTTCATCGCGCTGGCCGCGCTGATCTTTGCCAAGTGGCGGCCCTGGCATGCCATGGGCGCCTGTCTGCTTTTCGGCCTGCTGCAGGCGATCGCGCTGCGGTTCCAGAACATCGAACTGGGCGGCATCACCATCCCGGTGCAGGCGATGGACGCGCTGCCCTATGTGCTGACGGTGGTGATCCTGGCCGGCTTCGTCGGCAAGGCGATCCCGCCCCGCGCCGGCGGCGAACCTTATGTGAAAGAGCGCTGAACACAGCACCAGAAACAAAGAAACGCCCGGCCCCGCCGGGCGTTTCTGTATCCCCCCTTCGTCTATTCCCGGTCAAGGACCGCGGCAGCGGCGGCGCGCAGGCGCCGTTCACCCTTGACGCGGAGAAAATTCGAATAGGTCCTCTGCGGGACAGCCCTGCCCCTCAGAGGCTTCTCAGCAGTCTCTCGTTCCGCCGCTCGCAGAGCGGCGCCCGGCCCAAGGCTGCCAAGGCGAAGGCGCTGCCCTTTACCTGCAGGCGCGGGAGCTTACGCCCTTAGGTCCAGTTCACCACCCTCTGTCGGTCCTGTCCTCCGCATTGCCGCCTGGCCGGTTGACCCGGCGCCTTCCGGTTGCTGTATGGCCCCATGCACATCTTCCTTCCCATCGCCGAGGTCTCGGTCAACTTTCTGCTGCTGCTGGGCATCGGCGGCGCCGTGGGGGTGCTCTCGGGCATGTTCGGGGTCGGCGGCGGCTTCCTGATCACGCCGCTCCTGTTCCTGATCGGCATTCCGCCGGGGGTTGCGGTTGCCACCTCCGCCAACCAGGTGGTGGCCTCGTCAGTGTCCGGGCTGATGGCGCATTTCCGGCGCCGCACGGTGGACCTGAAGATGGGCTATGTGCTGCTTTGCGGCGGCCTTTTGGGCGCCGCGCTGGGAATGGCGGTCTTCAACTGGCTCAAGCGGCTTGGTCAGGTCGATCTGGCGGTGCAGCTGTGCTATGTGCTGTTCCTCGGCGTGATCGGCGCGCTGATGTTCATCGAAAGCATCAATGCAATCCGCAAGGCACGGCAGGCGGGTGGCGCGCCCGCCTACAAGCGGCGCCAGCGGTCCTGGGTACATGCCCTGCCCTACAAAATGCGGTTCAAGGCCTCCGGGCTCTATATCTCTGTGATCCCGCCCGTGCTCGTCGGCTTCGGCGTTGGCATCCTGTCGGCGATCATGGGCGTCGGCGGCGGCTTCATCATGGTGCCTGCGATGATCTACATCCTCGGCATGCCGACCAAGGTGGTGATCGGTACCTCGCTGTTCCAGATCATCTTTGTCGCCGGGTTCACCACGGTGATGCATGCCACCACCAACCACACGGTTGACGTGGTGCTGGCACTGTTCCTGCTGATCGGCGGCGTGGCAGGCGCCCAGCTGGGCACCCTGATCGGCGCCAGGCTCAAGGCCGAGCAACTGCGTGTTCTGCTCGCGCTGCTGGTTCTGTCGGTCTCGGTCAAGATCGGGTTCGAACTGCTGCTGGAACCTGCCGACCTGTTTTCCCTGACTGTGCTCAATCTGCCCTGAACCGCGGGCCGGCAGCTATAAGTCCAGTTTGCAACGGCAAATCAGTCCTGCACGCTGCAGAGCGGCATAGATCATTGATTTTTGATATGACTGCGGTTTAACAAAGAACATGCAGATCTACCTTCCCATAGCTGAGGTCTCAGTGAATGCCTTCCTTCTCCTGGGCCTTGGGGGAATGGTTGGGGTTCTCTCGGGCATGTTCGGAGTTGGCGGCGGCTTCCTGATGACGCCGCTTCTGTTCTTTATCGGCATCCCGCCCGCGGTGGCGGTGGCCACCGAGGCGAACCAGATCGTCGCTTCCTCTTTCTCCGGCGTGCTGGCGCATTTCCGAAGGCGCACGGTCGACATCAAGATGGGACTGGTGCTGCAGGCCGGCGGCCTGATGGGCGCGGCGCTGGGGGTTGTGGTGTTCAACTACCTCAAGGCGCTCGGCCAGGTCGATCTGCTGGTCAAGCTCTGCTACGTCGTCTTCCTGGGCGTGGTCGGCGGGCTGATGTTCATCGAAAGCCTGAACGCGATCCGCAAGTCCAAGAAGGCAGGCGGCGCCGCTCCGGCGGCCCGGCGCCAGCGCGGCTGGGTGCATGCGCTGCCGTTCAAGATGCGGTTCCGCACGTCGGGCCTCTATATCTCGGTGATCCCGCCCATTCTGGTCGGCGTCTGCGTCGGCATCCTCGCGGCGATCATGGGCGTCGGCGGCGGCTTCATCATGGTGCCCGCGATGATCTATATCCTCGGCATGCCGACCAAGGTTGTTGTCGGCACCTCGCTGTTCCAGATCATCCTGGTCACCGGCTTCACCACCATGCTGCACGCCACCACCAACTATACCGTGGACATCGTGCTGGCGGTTCTGCTGCTGATCGGCGGCGTGGTCGGCGCCCAGATCGGCACCCGCATCGGCGTCTACCTGAAAGCCGAGCAGCTGCGCATTCTGCTGGCGCTGATGGTCATCGCGGTCTGCGTGAAACTGGGTCTCGACCTGCTGCTGCAACCCTCCGAACTGTTCACGCTCGGCGACGCGGGGGGCCACTGATATGCGCAAGCTGATGCTTTCCGCCCTGACCGCCGCCGCCCTGGCGCTGCTGCCGCAGTCCGCGGCTTTGGCCGCCAAGGAAGAGGTGGTCCTGGGCCTCAGCCAGGACCGGGTCGCGATCACCGCCACCTTCGATGGCTCGGAAATCCTGATCTTCGGCGCGGTGAAACGGGAAACCCCGATCCCTACCGATGAACCTCTAGAGGTTGTCGTGGCTGTGTCCGGCCCCGCCCCCGCCGTGATGGTTCGCCGCAAGGAAAAGAAGGTCGGCATCTGGGTCAATGTCGACAGCGTGCTGGTCGACTCGGCCCCGGCCTTCTACGCGGTTGCCACCAGCGCGCCCTTTGACACGGTGCTGACCGACACCGAGGACTTGCGCTACCGCGTCTCCATCGAACGCGCGATCCGCTCGGTTGGCGCGGCGATGCACATCCGCGGCGCCCAGGCCTTTGCCGATGCGGTGGTGCGGATCCGCGAGAAGAACGGACTCTATTCGCTGCGCGAGAACACCGTGGCGGTGGATGAGCAAACCCTGTTCCGCACCGCCATCAAGATGCCCGCCGACCTGACAGAGGGCGATTACCAGACCCGCATCTTCCTGACCCGCGGCGGCGAGGTGGTGTCGAGCTACGAGACCACCATCGACGTGCGCAAGGTAGGGCTGGAGCGGTTCCTGTTCTCCCTCTCGCGCGAGCAGCCGTTCCTGTACGGCCTGATGTCGCTGGCGATTGCCATTGCCGCCGGCTGGGGCGCCTCAGCAGCCTTCAGCCTGCTTAGAAACCGGTAAGAGGGGCGCGGCCCCTAAGGCGGAAACGAAGAGGGGCCGCGCCCCTCTTGGCCTTGCGGCCAATTCACCCCTAAGTATTTGCAGCAAAGAAGAAGCCCCGGTTTCTCCTTTCTGACAATCTTCCCGTCCCGCGGCCCGGCAGGCGGCTTTGCCGCCGGGAGGGGAGGCGCGCTGCGCGTCAGCGCAGCGCCACGCCCAACGGGAGCGGTGCATCCTGGATGCGCCAGCGACGGGCGGGAGCGCTCAGCCGCGGCCGATGTAGGGCATCTTGGTCGCCATTACCGTCATGAACTGGACATTGGCCTCCAGAGGCAGATTGGCCATGTACAGCACCGACTTTGCCGCGTCCTCAACTGCAAAGGTGTGCATCGGTTCAGCGCCCGGGCTGGCCTCGGCGTGGCGCTGGCTCAGATCCTCGACCATCGGGGTGCGGGTGTTGCCGATGTCGATCTGGCCGCAGGCAATGTCAAAGGGGCGGCCGTCCAGTGACAGGCTTTTGGTGAGGCCGGTGATCGCCGCCTTGGTCGCGGCATAGGGCGCTGAGTGCGGGCGCGGCACGTAAGCGGCGATGGAGCCGTTGTTGATGATCCGCCCGCCCTGCGGGGATTGCTGCCGCATCTGCCGGAAGGCGGCGCGGGCGGTCAGATACATGCCAGTGAGGTTCACGTTGACGGAGGCAAACCAATCCTCCAGCGGGATTTCGTCGATGGTGCCCGGCGGGGTGAAGATGCCCGCGTTGTTGAACAGCACATCCAGTCGTCCTGCCGCCATCACAAAGCTGTTCACCGCATGATCGACCGCTGCCGGATCGGTCACATCGGCGGGCAGCACATGGGCGCTGGCGTGCCCCTGCGCCACCTCCTCCAGCATCTCCGCCCGGCGCGCGGCCAGGCCGACCTGCCAGCCTTCGGCCAGGAATAGCTCCGCCACGGCGCGGCCGATGCCGGAGCTGGCGCCGGTGATCAGGATTGATTTGCTCATGCCGGGGTCTCCTCCTGTGCTTCCAGCGTCAGCGCGGCAGCAGGCACCGCCTTCAGGTCATCCACCGGCAGCGGGCCGGTGGGCTTGGCCAGCCGGTTTCGGACCACCCAAATCAGCCGTTCCTGGGCGCGGGTAATCGCCACATAGGCCAGCCGCTTCCACAGCGGCTGCCCCGCCTCCACCCGGCCCATGCGGGCAGCGGCATAGATGTCGGGAGCAAAGACCTGCGCGGTCTCCCACTGGCTGCCCTGCGCCTTGTGGATGGTCACCGCCGCGCCATGCAGGAAGGTGGCGCCCATGCGGGCCGCATAGGGAATGAAGGGCTCTTCCTCATCCGGCTTCTCGATTTTGACGATGGACGCCGCAGAGACCTGCGGATCCTCTGCCCCCATCACATGCAGGCGGGAGAACCCGGGCTTGCGGCCGGAGCCGAGGAAGATCACCTGCGCCCCCTTGATCAGGCCGCGGGCCTCCAGGTCCAGGCGTTTCTTGCGGTGCTTCATCGGCAGTTCGATACCGTCGCAGATCAGCGGCTCACCCGCGATCAGTTCATCCTCCGGCGCGCCATGCACAGTCCGGAACGCATTGATCAGCCGGATACGGGTGTTATTGCGCCACACCAGAACCGGCGACCGCGCCATCAGGTCGACCTCCACCCGCTGGCCCCAGACCACGCGGTCATCGCGGCGTGCGGTGTCTTCGATCATCCGTTCGAAATCCTCGAACCCCAGCTGCGGGTCGGCCAGCGCGTGGGCCAGGTCCAGGATCGGGTTGCCCGCCTCCTGCCGGTGGATGCGGTTCAGGATCAGGCGGCGCGGCTCCGGCAGCGCATCGAACACCATCGACCCCGACTGGTTCACCGGCGCCAGTTGCGCCGGGTCGCCGAACAGGATGAGGTTCGGGAAGATCTCCTTCAAGTCCTCGAACTGGCGGTCGTCCAGCATCGAGGCCTCATCGACAAAGCCGATGTCCAGGGGCTCCTCGCGCCGCTTCCAGCCGGTGATGAAGTCGGAGCCGCGCAGGCCGGCGGCAGCGAGGGCGCCGGGGATCGACTTGTTCTTCTCGTAAAAGGCGGCGGCACGGGCCAGCGCCTCCTCTGTCAGCCCTTCGATTTCGGGCTGATCGCCCTGCCCGGCCAGCCATTCGGCGATCTTCTCAAATTCAGGGTCGTAGACCGGCGTGTAGAGAATGCGGTGGATGGTGGTCGCGGGCACCCCGCGCAGGCGCAGCACGCTGGCGGCCTTGTTGGTCGGCGCCAGGATCGCCAGGGTGCGGCGGTCATCGCCCTTCTTGCGG
Source organism: Leisingera sp. JC11 (assembly GCF_040704725.1). Lineage (NCBI taxonomy): Bacteria > Pseudomonadati > Pseudomonadota > Alphaproteobacteria > Rhodobacterales > Roseobacteraceae > Leisingera > Leisingera sp. JC11. The sequence continues at coordinate 195,100 of NZ_JBFCVS010000007.1, read as the reverse complement.
CTCTCATAGTCGCCGGAAACAACCTCGACCCCTGATTGTTCCAGCGCCTTGTAAAGCTCCGCCAGCAGCAGCGTCTTGCCCGATCCCGCCTTGCCGATCACCGCCATCACCCCGGCATCGCCGCGAGGCGGGTGCAGCAGCCCATCATCAAGGTCCACCCCCGCCTGGCGCAGGAGTTCGGTCACGCTGTCATAAGCGGTGGCCTGGTCATCGGAAAACTGTACGGGCAGAGCTGTCATGGCGCGACCCTACATCCGCGGAGCCGGGTCCGCCAGCGGAACCGGCTCCGGCCAACAGTTATCTCAGGCCGTAAGCGCCATCGGCTCCAGCGCCTCTGCGCTGCCAAAGGAAAGATCGAACCACAGGCGCGACAGTTCCGGCGAGATGCCTGCCTTGCCGGCCACGTTCTGATAGACCTGCGGCGCGTATTCCCACAGCCCCAGGCAGATGCGGTCCCGTCCTTCTCCCCGGGTGCCGATCACCTCCGGGCTGAAACCCAGGCTGCGGTAGATCCGCACCATGCGGCGGTCGAAAACACCGGCGAAATGCTGGACGCTGAAATTGCGCATGATCTCCACCCCGCCCAGGGTCAGCGCGCCGACCACATTGCGGCCCGCCTGGCGTGACAGGCAGAACCGGGTGCATTCCCAGATCAGCGGGCTGCAGACCGGCACACCGCCCGCGAGGTCCAGAAACACGTCATTAACCATCACCGGGCCGGTGGTCGGCAGGAACCGCATGGAGCCGCCGTGGCTGCCATCGGGCATTTCCCAGATCACATAGAGCGGGTCCAGCGCGTCATACTGATCGCGTTCCTCGCCGTTCCGGTCGACCTGCACGTCCCAGCCGAGCCGGGTCTTGAACTGGTCCGCCCGGTCCCGGAACATCGACTGCGCCAGATCAGCGTGAGTGTGCAGATCGCGGCCATAGATATAACGAAGCATGATTTAGTCCCCTTCTGGTTGAACAGTAGGGACAGGGTACGGCCATTAACCACAATCTCAGAGTGTATTTACGGTAGCTTTCACACCCGCGCGTTAAATCACAATCAAACCGAGCGACATCGCCCGGGCAATTGCATGGGTGGTATTGATCGCCCCCAGCTTGAAGCGGGCGCTTTCGATGTAGACGCGCAGCGTATGCTCCGAGATCGACAGGGTCTTTGCCACCTGCGCGCGGCTGTAGCCGATCGCCAGCAGGGTCAGCGCGTCCACCTCGCGCGGCGACAGCGGCTGGGCCTGATCCGGGCTGCGGTCGGGCTCGAACTCCAGCGCCTTGCGGTTGAAGTAATGCGCCATCAGGATCATGTCGCGGCTGTAGCGCTCGGTCAGCTTTTCCCAGGTTTCATCGTCGCAGTTATGGCTGACCGTGAACACGGCAAACTGCCCGTTCGGCCCGCGGACCGGGATCGAATAGCCCTGGTTTCCAACCCCGTGCTCCAGCGCGTCCTTCAAAAATTCGCGGGCCGGTTTCGGCGACCAGTCCAGACGTTTCCAGTCAACCGGGTGAAAGCGCTGGTAGCAGCCGGCCACAACCGGATCGACGCGGACATAGGCCTTTTCCTGGTACCGTTCGACCCAAGCCTGCGGATAGGTGCCGAAATAGTAGTGGTCGCCGGCGCTGTCGACCCAATGGTACATCGCATGGTCGACACCAAACACGGCACAGACCTGCTCGATGATCTGCTGAAGACCATCCAGTGTACCGGTGGCGTCCAGCGCCTCCAGGATACGGTCCAGTTCTGCTTTGCCTGCCATTGTTCGTTTGCCGCCGTAATTCGCTGCTTTGGATGTGATTGCTGCAATACCCGATGCTCGGGGCATGGCAGTTAACTTCGGCTTTGTTTGCAGCGGCTCAGTTGGCCTGGTCAATGGCACTTCTGACTTAATGGTCAAATTTTACCAAAGGACGCCGTTTATAGGTGTCCGGCGGCTGCCGCATGCCACCCAAGGTTTACCCCACTTGCATGATTGGGCGCAATCCTCCCCGAAACAGCGAGGCAGCTACAGGTAAGCATCTGAAAAAATGAAATTATAAATGAAATTTCCCGCGAACCGCCGGCGCGATTCGCGGGAAGGATTTTTGCCCGGGCTTGGCGTACCCCTCAGTCTCAGGCGTCAAGCACGTCCTGAAGGGTGCGCAGGCCGGTCTTCGGCGCCTGCACCAGCACCGACATGTTGCCCGGCAGGTGCTCGTTGCGCAGCATCTTCATGTGCGCTTCGGGCAGGTCGTTCCAGGTGAACACTTCGGACATGCAGGGGTCCAGGCGGCGCTCAACCATCAGCTTGTTGGCAGCCGCGGCCTGCTTGAGGTGGGCAAAGTGCGAGCCCTGCAGGCGCTTCTGGTGCATCCACATGTAGCGCACGTCGAAGGTCAGGTTATAGCCGGTGGTGCCGGCGCAGATCACGACCATGCCGCCCTTCTTCACCACGAAGGTGGAGACCGGGAAGGTGCTTTCGCCCGGGTGCTCGAACACCATGTCGACGTTCACACCCTTGCCGGTGATATCCCAGATCGCCTTGCCGAACTTGCGGGCTTCCTTGAACCATTCGGCATATTCCGGAGTGTTCACCGTGGGCAGCTGGCCCCAGCAGTTGAAGTCCTTGCGGTTCAGAACGCCCTTGGCGCCCAGCCCCATGACGAAGTCGCGCTTGCTCTCGTCCGAGATCACGCCAATGGCGTTGGCGCCGGCGGTGTTGATCAGCTGGATCGCATAGGAGCCGAGGCCGCCGGAGGCGCCCCAGACCAGCACGTTCTGACCCGGCTTCAGGTCGTGCGGCTCATGGCCGAACAGCATCCGGTAGGCGGTCGCCAGCGTCAGCGTGTAGCAGGCGCTTTCTTCCCAGGTCAGGTGCTTGGGCCGCGGCATCAGCTGCTGAGCCTGCACGTTGGTGAACTGGGCGAACGATCCGTCCGGGGTCTCATAGCCCCAGATCCGCTGGCTGGGGGAGTACATCGGGTCGCCGCCGTTGCATTCCTCGTCGTCGCCGTCGTCCTGGTTGCAGTGGATCACCACCTCGTCACCGACTTTCCAGCGCGTAACCTTGGCGCCCACCGCCCAGACGATACCCGAAGCATCGGAACCCGCGATATGATACGGCGCCTTGTGGCCGTCGAAGGGCGAGATCGGCTTGCCCAGGGAAGCCCAGACGCCGTTGTAGTTGACGCCGGCCGCCATCACCAGAACCAGCACCTCGTGGCTGTCCAGCTGCGGCACGTCGACAACCTCCTGCACCATCGCGGTGTCGGGGTTGCCATGGCGCTCCTTGCGGATCGCCCATGCGTACATCTTCTTGGGCACATAGCCCATCGGGGGCATTTCGCCCATTTCATAGAGATCTTTCTCGGGCGCCTCGTACGACATGACGTCAGTCTGGGTATCCAATGCCATGATGGCCTCCTTGTGTATCCTGTCCTTTGCCGCGGTGCAGAATCGCGGCGATTACCTGAGGGATAGGATTGGAAGAGTAATATTGCAACCACTTTTGCGGCATTTGGGTAATTTTATGACCCTGCGGATGCAGCATTGCCTTTAGCAGGTGCAGAAAAACCACGGCTTCCGCCGGGCAGTTCGCTGCCTCCGGGCAGCAGGTGGCGGATCGAATTGGCATAAAACGCCAGCAAATCCTGGCGGTCCTCGACCGGCACAACTTGCCCGCCGTTCTCGGTGACCAGGCCGCGCCGCAGCAGATGATGCAGTCCCGTCTCGGCCGCATAAGGCAGGTTTTCCCGCGGGATATGCACCTGCGCCAGCGGCATTGCCGCGACCAGATCTTCCAGCCGGTGTTCGATGGCAGCGCGGCTGAGCGGGCCGTGTCGCAGCAGGATGGCCGCGATCAGAGGCACGGGCAGCACCGGAACAATGGCGCTGATCCGCTGCATCAGCTCCCGCGCCAGCGGTTTGGTGATATCGCCCTCGCGCCCTGCCCCGAACCCGGCCAGGCTGAGCGGGCGGCCGAAACTCACCGCGGCATAGCCGGCCCGGCGGTGGCGGCCGGTCAGCCACAGCCACAACTGCCGCAGCAGCCGCAGCGCCACCAGCCCGATCCGGGCGCGGAAGCGGCGGTCGCCCGCCTTGGCGGCAGAGGTCAGGATCTTGTCTTCCAGCACCCGGTCGTAATTCAGCGCCACCGGCACAAACACCACGTCACGGCGGTCCGGATCGCATCCCTCGACGATGTATTTCAGCAGCCCCAGCTTGGGCGCGGCCAGCGCGCCATCGAGGCTCAGCCCGCCCTCGGGAAACATCGCCTGGGTGGAGCCGCCGCGGGTGGCCAGCCGCACATAGGCGGCCAGCACCTTGCGGTAGAGATCATTGCGCGAGCGGCGGCGGATGAAATAGGCGCCCATCGCCCGGATCAGGCGGCTGAGCGGCCAGACCCGCGCCCACTCCCCCACCGCGTAAGACAGCGCCGAGCGTTCCGCCGCCAGATAGGTCACCAGCACGTAATCCATGTTGGAGCGGTGATTCATCACGAAAACGACAGTGGACTTGGGGTCGATGGCCCGCAGCGCCTGCTCGTCCTGGTGCCCCAGCCGCACCCGGTAGACCGCGTTGGACAGAAACCGCGCTGCCCGGATCGCCAGGCTGAAATAGGCAAAAGCGGAAAACCCGGGCACGATCTCGCGCGCGTATCGGCGCACCTGCTCAAACGCCACGTTTTCCGGGATTCCCTCCGCCGCCGCATGGTCCGCTGCCGCCTGGGTCACCTGCGGGTCGTGGATCAGCCGCTGGATCATGTCATAGCGGCGGGTCAGCTTGAACGGCTCGATCGGGCGTTCCAGCCGCTGATTCAGCCGCGCCACCGCGCGCTCCAGCCGCCGCCGGAAGAACCATCGCACCGACGGGAACAGGAAGTGCGACGCAAAGGTCACCGCGGCAAAGCCCACGATCAGCACGAATAGCCACAGCGGCAGTTCCACGGTTTGCGTCATAGTTGAACAGTTGCCTATGGCCTCCGCCTTTACAAGCGCCAAGCCACCCGGGATTCCCGCCCCGGCAGCGGAATTGCCGCAACGCAGCGAATTGACATGGGTTGAAAATTGCAGTTTACATCAGCGTGACGAAATAAAATTACCGCCACACTGACTCGCGAGGCCCGACATGCCGCAGATGCAAAAAGACCGCCCCTGGCTGATCCGCACCTATGCCGGCCATTCCACGGCATCGGCATCCAACGCGCTTTACCGCGCCAACCTGGCGAAGGGGCAGACCGGCCTGTCCGTCGCCTTCGACCTGCCGACCCAGACCGGCTATGACAGCGACCATGTGCTGGCCCGCGGCGAAGTGGGAAAGGTCGGCGTTCCGGTCTGCCACCTGGGCGATATGCGGGCGCTGTTCGATCAGATCCCGCTGGAGCAGATGAACACTTCGATGACCATCAATGCGACCGCACCCTGGCTGCTGTCGCTTTATATCGCGGTGGCCGAGGAACAAGGCGCTGATGTGTCGAAACTGCAGGGCACGGTGCAGAACGACCTGATCAAGGAATACCTCTCGCGCGGCACCTATGTCTGCCCGCCCAAGCCCAGCCTCAAGATGATCGCGGATGTTGCAGAGTACTGCTACACCAACGTGCCCAAGTGGAACCCGATGAACGTCTGCTCCTACCACCTGCAGGAGGCCGGCGCGACGCCGGAGCAGGAGCTGGCCTTTGCGCTGGCCACCGCGCAAGCGGTGCTGGATGAGCTGAAGCCGCGCATCGCCCCGGAGGATTTCCCGGCCATGGTCGGCCGCATCTCCTTCTTCGTGAACGCGGGCATCCGCTTTGTCACCGAGATGTGCAAGATGCGCGCCTTTGTCGATCTGTGGGACGAGATCTGCGAGAAGCGCTATGGCGTTGCCGACCCCAAGTTCCGCCGCTTTCGCTATGGCGTGCAGGTGAACTCGCTGGGCCTGACAGAGCAGCAGCCGGAGAATAACGTTTACCGCATCCTGATCGAGATGCTGGCGGTGACATTGTCCAAGAAAGCCCGCGCCCGCGCCGTGCAGCTGCCCGCCTGGAACGAGGCTCTTGGTCTGCCCCGCCCCTGGGACCAGCAGTGGTCGATGCGGATGCAGCAGATCCTGGCCTATGAGACCGACCTCCTGGAATACGGCGACCTGTTCGACGGCAACCCGGCAGTCGACGCCAAGGTGGAGGAGCTGAAGGAAGGCGCCCGCGCCGAGCTGGCCAACCTGGAATCGATGGGCGGCGCTGTCGCCTCCATCGAATACATGAAGGGCCGCCTGGTCGACTCCAACGCCGAGCGACTGAACCGGATCGAGAAGAACGAGACCGTGGTGGTCGGCGTCAACAAGTGGACTGAGGGCGAACCCTCGCCGCTGCAGACCGAAGACGGCGGTATCATGGTTGTTGACCCGGCGGTGGAGCAGGAACAGATCAGCCGCCTGAATGCCTGGCGCGGCGCACGCGACAATGATGCGGTGCAGTCGGCGCTGGCCGCCCTGCGCGCCGCAGCGCAAAGCGGCGCCAATATCATGGAGCCTTCGATTGCTGCCGCCAAGGCCGGCGTCACCACCGGTGAATGGGCTGAGGAAATGCGCAAGGTCCACGGCACCTACCGCGGCCCGACCGGCGTGTCGGCCTCGGTGTCGAACAAGACCGAGGGGCTGGACGACCTGCGCGATGCAGTCAACGCGGTCAGCGACGTGCTGGGCCGCCGGATCAAATTCGTGGTCGGCAAGCCGGGCCTGGACGGCCATTCCAACGGCGCCGAGCAGATCGCCTTCCGCGCCCGCGACTGCGGCATGGACATCACCTACGACGGCATCCGCATGACCCCGGCCGAACTGGTGGAAGCGGCGCAGAAGGACGACGCCCATGTGGTTGGCCTGTCGATCCTGTCGGGCAGCCACCTGCCGCTGGTGGAGGAAATGATGCAGCGCATGCGCGACGCCGGGCTGGACCACATTCCCGTGGTGGTCGGCGGCATCATCCCGGACGAGGACGCGCAAAAGCTGAAATCCATGGGCGTGGCCCGCGTCTACACGCCCAAGGATTTCGAGCTCAATTCAATCATGAGCGACATTGTCAACCTGGCAAAGCCACCTGAAATTGCAGCAAATTGATATTTAATAGGCAGTTTCCTGCAAATCGCCAAAAAAGATGCTGAAATGCGTCTGGCAATTGGGCCATAAGGAATGACATACCGGCTTTTCCGGTATGTCATTTTTATATGGAGTTCAGAATGACCTTCGATCTTTCAGCTATGAGCAGAAAAGAGCTTCTGCAGCTGCAAAACGATGTTGAAAAGGCATTGCAGGAAGCAGAACTGCGCGAGCGTCAGGAAGCCCTGAAAGCCGCCGAAGAAGCTGCCGCAAAATACGGTTTTTCGCTGGATGAAATCGCCAGCGCATCGCGCCAGGGCGCCAAGAAAACCAAAGCTGCCCCGAAATACCGCAACCCGAACAACCCCGAGGAAACCTGGACCGGCCGCGGCCGCAAGCCGCATTGGGTGCATGCCGCGCTGACCGCCGGCATGGATATCTCCGACCTGGAAATCTGACGCCTAGCGGAGCAAAGCCATGACCATTCATATCGGCGCCGCACCGGGCGAGATTGCCGAAACCGTGCTGATGCCCGGCGACCCGTACCGCGCGAAATGGGCGGCTGAAACCTTTCTGAAAGACGCCCGGCTGGTCAACGAAGTGCGCGGGATGCTGGGCTATACCGGCACCTGGAACGGCCACCGGGTCACCATCCAGGGCAGCGGCATGGGCATGCCCTCGCTGTCGATCTACGCCAATGAGCTGATCCGCGATTACGGCGCAAAAACCCTGATCCGCATCGGCTCCTGCGGCGGCATGCAGGACAAGGTCAAGGTCCGCGACGTGATCCTGGCCATGACCGCAAGCACCGTGAACAGCCCCTCCAGCGGTATTTTCCGCGAGCTGAATTTTGCCCCCTGCGCCGACTGGGGCCTGCTGCAGGCGGCCGCCCAGGCGGCTGCCAAACGCGGCTCAGCCACCCATATCGGCGGCATCTACTCCTCGGACGTGTTCTATGACGAACGCCCCGACCTGAATGAGCAGATGGTGCGCCATGGCATCCTGGGCGTCGAGATGGAAGCGGCGGAACTCTACACGCTGGCCGCCCGCCACGGCTGCCGGGCATTGGCGGTGCTGACCGTGTCCGACCACCTGGGCACCGGCGAGGCCTTGCCCTCGGACCAGCGCGAGCGCAGTTTTGGCGATATGGTTGAAATTGCGCTGGAGGCAGCATTTAGCTGACGTTGCGTGAATTCATTTTTGGCAATGAAAAGGGCAGCGGTTTCTCCGCTGCCCTTTAATATTTCCTGATTGCGAAGCGCCTGGCGGCAACTCGGCTGTTTTCCGATCGGAAGAAATTTGGCAGCACATTCCGGTTAAATGCGAAATTCGCGTGGTTCAGCCGCGGCCATGGCTGCGGTCATAGCCATTGGGCGGCGGGCTTTTCCAATCGCCCAGCGCACCCTCTGCCGGGGCAAAAACTTCGACCAGCATCGGGTAGCAGGCGGCGGTATCGCTGGAATGCTCCGCCGAACAATCCCCTCCCGGACAAGCGCTGAGGCTGCCCAAAAGGTCGATCTCGGCAAAAAACTCCAGGTAATCGCCGGGGCGCACCGGGCTTGCCTTCATGAAATACTGGCCGGTATCGCGGGTGAAGCCGGTGCACATGAAGACGTTCAGGACATCATGCACAAGCGGCTCCGCCTCCGCCAGGGAAACGCCCAGATGATCTGCCAGCGCCCGGGTCAGGTTGGAGTGGCAGCAGTGGTGGTACTGGCTGCCCGCCAGCAGGTTTCCGGTATAGGGGTCGCAGCGGGTGCCGATCACGTCATGCACCGAGCCGCCGAATTCGTCGATACCGTACCAGCCCAGCGTGTCCGCCACGACGGTCGCCATCGGACGCAAATGCGGGAAACTGGTCCACATCCGCTCGCCGGTGGTGATGTGGGTGCCATGAAGGGCGCGGGTCTTGCCGGAATAGAACCGCTCGCTGAGATCGGTCTTGTTCCACAGGTTGAGATCGCCCACCTGCGGCCCCTCGATTGAGGTTATGCGGAAGAAATGCCCGGCGGGCACCTCGAAACAGGCAGCATCGCGGGGCGGCACCCGCACCTCGCCGGTTTTCACCGCGCTTTCCCGCGCCTGGCTGTACAGCGCCAGGTCCGGCACCGGCAGGGTCTCGTTCGGGTAGCAGATCACCGGTTTGACGGCGCGGCGGGCCGCAGCGTCGGCGGGGGCAGCGGGAGTGCTGGACATGGGGGCAAACCTTCCTGTTCGTTTGCCCCATCAAGACCTCATCCCCGCCGCGGCGCAAGCCCTTCGCGCAGCAGGCACCCCTGCAGCTGCAACCGTGCCCTGTCAGGTGCTGCGCTGCGGATTACGGCAGATGCGGGGGGCGGCTTCCCCGGGTTCCACGGCACCGCAAGAGACGCAACGCCAGTGCCCTTCGGACTTGACCTGCCGCCAGCGGCAATTGCGGGTGAGATCCATCGCACGATGGCGCCACAGGAAGTAGCAAAGGACGCCAACCGCAAGGGCAACAACAAGTATCATGCGGCCTGTCTAGCCCTGACGGCACGGCCCTTCAAATGCAAATCCCGCACGAGGACCCCGGCGGCCCGCTTCACGCAGCCTGATAGTATTCGAACAGCTGGTCCCGCTCCGGCGCCTGCCCGCTCTGCACAAGTGTTTCGGGGGTGTAGTAGGCATAGGCCTGCTCCAGCGCCTCCAGCGCGGCGCGGGCAGCTTCGGCTTGCTGCTCTTCCAGAGTTTCTACGGATTTCATCGGGTGGTCTCCTTACTTGCGGCACCATCCTCCCTTACCCCGAAACATAGCCGCTGCCGTCCCCGCACGCACCGGATGTTTTTGCAGCTTTGCCATGCAATTATCGCAAGCCGGCCCGCCCTGTCTTTATCAGCCGATCAGCAGATGCCCGGCCAGCCCCAGCGCAAATCCCGCGACCGCCCCCAGCGCAGGGGCGCTGCTGCGGTTGCTGTGCGCCTTTGGGGCGATGTCCTGAAACAGCAGGTAAAGGATGCCGCCCGCAGCAAAGATCATGATTGCCCCCAGCACCGAATGGGCTTCCGCCAGCCAGACCAGCCCGGCCAGCGCGCAGGCAGGTCCCAATGCGGCCAGCCCCAGAAACAACAGCAGCACGTGCCAGGCCGGGCTGTCGCCGCTCCAGACCTCGCGGAAGGCGGCAAAGCCCTCGGGCAGGTTCTGCAGGAAGATCATCAGCGCCAGCAGCTTGGCGGTGGCGGCATCCGCCACCAGCATCGCCCCCAGCGCCATTGCCTCCGGCAGGTAATCCAGCAGCATCGCCAGCAGCAAGGCGCCGCTGCCCCCGTGACGCTGAAGAACGGCATCGGTCAGATAGAAAACCAAGCCTCCCGCGGCAAACAGGCCAACCGCCCAGACGGGCGGCAGCGCATCGGCCGCTTCCGGCACCAGCACCAGCGCCACTGCCGAGGCCAGCGCGCCGCCGCCAAAGGCCGCAATGGTGTGCAAAACCCGGTCGCGCAGCACCGGGTTGCTAATGTGCTCACACCAGGCCAGAAGCCCGCCCAGCGGCATCGAAAGCCCGGCAAAGCCGGCAAGTAAAACGGCGTAGAAATGCGGTTGCATTCCGGCACCTTAGGGCGGCATCTGCCGCCGCTCAACCTGTTTGGATCAGGTGTTGATGCAGGAGGTCGCCTGCGCCGCCTGCGCCACAGTCACATTCGGCCCAGGCTGCACGTTGCGCAGCACCGTCGCCCCGGCCCCATGGCCCAGGAATTCGGTGCTGATCCGGACCTCTCCGGTGATGCCCGCGGCTTCGATACAGCCTGGGATCCTGGCATCCGTCGCCGCCAGCTGGCCGCCGATCCGGTCGTGATCCGTTGCCGTCATGCAGCCCGCCAGAAGGGTCAGCGCACCCGCGGCACATCCAAGTAACTTCATGCCCGAAATCCGTTGTCTGCTGAAAACATGCCCCCGGTTTCGCAGGAAACCGGGGGCCATGCAATTTTCATCACTCGAAACGGCGGATCCTCGCGGACTGCCTGCGGCACTCAGACCGCGCGTTCCACCATCATCTTCTTGATATGCGCAATCGCCTTGGCCGGGTTCAGGCCCTTGGGGCAGGTCTTGGCGCAGTTCATAATGGTGTGGCAGCGGTAGAGCTTGAACGGATCCTCCAGCTGGTCCAGACGCTCGCCCGTGGCTTCGTCCCGGCTGTCGATGATCCAGCGGTAGGCGTGCAGCAGTGCGGCCGGCCCAAGGTAACGGTCGCCGTTCCACCAGTAGCTCGGACAGGAGGTCGAACAGCTGGCGCACATCACGCATTCATAGAGGCCATCGAGCTTCTTGCGGTCCTCGATGGACTGCTTCCACTCTTTCGCCGGGCGGTTGGTCTTGGTCTCCAGCCACGGCATGATCGAGGCATGCTGGGCATAGAAATGCGTAAGATCCGGGATCAAGTCCTTGACCACCGGCATATGCGGCAGCGGGTAAATCGCCACATCGCCCTTGATCTCATCCATGCCATAGATGCAGGCCAGCGTGTTGATGCCGTCGATGTTCATCGCGCAGGAGCCGCAGATCCCCTCGCGGCAGGAACGGCGGAAGGTCAGGGTCGGGTCGATCTCATTCTTGATCTTGATCAGCGCGTCCAGGACCATCGGGCCGCAGCTGTCCATGTCGACGAAATAGGTATCGACCCGCGGGTTCTGGCCGTCATCCGGGTTCCAGCGGTAGATCTTGAACTTGCGCACATTGCTGGCGCCTTCCGGCTTGGGCCAGGTCTTGCCAGTGGTGATCTTGGAGTTCTTCGGGAGGCTGAATTGAACCATGGTCTGTCTCCTTAGAACGTCCGCGCCTTGGGCGCGATTTTCTTGAGGCTGATGCCGCCTTCGTCTTCGGTGGTCAGCGGATCGGTGATCACCGGACGGTAGGACAGATCAACCTTGTTGCCCTCCACGCGGGAGACGGTGTGGACGCGCCAGTTCTCGTCGTCGCGGGTGGCGTAATCCTCATGCGCATGCGCACCGCGGCTTTCCTTGCGGGCCTCAGCGCCGACGATGGTGGCCAGCGCGTTCGGCATCAGGTTGGTCAGCTCCAGCGTCTCCATCAGGTCGGAGTTCCAGACCAGCGAGCGGTCGGTCACCTGCAAATCGTCAAGCTTGGCCGCAATCGCGGTCATCTTCTCAACGCCTTCCTTCAGGGTCTTGTCGGTGCGGAACACCGCCGCGTCCGCCTGCATGGTGCGCTGCATTTCCAGCCGCAGGTCCGCGGTCGGGATGCCGCCCTTGGCGCTGCGCAGGGTGTCGAAGCGGTCGAACGCCTTGTCGACAGAGGCCTGGTTCAGCACCGGGTTTGCCGCGTCGGCGTCCACGACCCTGCCCGCGCGGATGGCGGAGGCACGGCCAAAGACCACCAGGTCGATCAGCGAGTTGGAGCCAAGCCGGTTGGCGCCGTGCACCGAGGCGCAGCCCGCCTCGCCCACGGCCATCAGGCCGGGCACCACGGCGGTCGGATCGTCGGTGGTCGGGTTCAGCACCTCGCCCCAGTAGTTGGTCGGAATGCCGCCCATGTTGTAGTGCACGGTGGGCAGAACCGGGATCGGCTCCTTAGTCACGTCGACACCGGCAAAGATCTTGGCGCTTTCCGAAATGCCCGGCAGCCGCTCCGCCAGCGCCTCGGCCGGCAGGTGGGACAGGTTCAGGTGGATATGGTCGCCCTCGGCGCCCACACCGCGGCCCTCGCGGATTTCCATGGTCATGGAACGCGAGACATAATCGCGCGGCGCCAGATCCTTGTACTGGGGCGCATAGCGCTCCATGAACCGCTCGCCCTCGGAGTTGGTGAGGTAACCGCCCTCGCCCCGCGCGCCCTCGGTGATCAGGCAGCCGGAGCCGTAGATGCCGGTCGGGTGGAATTGCACGAACTCCATGTCCTGCAGCGCCAGGCCTGCCCGCGCCACCATGCCACCGCCGTCGCCGGTGCAGGTATGCGCCGAGGTGGCGGAGAAATACGCACGGCCATAGCCGCCGGTCGCCAGCACCACCATCTTGGCGTTGAACACATGCATGGTGCCGTCATCCAGCTTCCAGCACACAACGCCCTGGCACTGCCCGTCCTCGGACATGATCAGGTCGATGGCGAAATACTCAATGTAGAATTCCGCGTTGTTCTTGAGGCTCTGGCCGTACAGCGTGTGCAGGATCGCGTGGCCGGTCCGGTCGGCAGCAGCGCAGGTGCGCTGCACCGCCGGGCCTTCACCGAATTCGGTGGTGTGACCGCCGAACGGGCGCTGGTAGATCTTGCCTTCCTCGGTGCGCGAGAACGGCACGCCGTAGTGCTCCAGCTCGTAAACCGCCTTGGGCGCCTCGCGGGCCAGATATTCCATCGCGTCGGTGTCACCCAGCCAGTCGGAACCCTTGACGGTGTCATACATGTGCCACTGCCAGCTGTCCGGGCCCATGTTGCCCAGGGAGGCGGCAATACCGCCCTGCGCCGCCACGGTGTGGGAGCGGGTCGGGAACACTTTGGTCACACAGGCCGTGCGCAGCCCCTGTTCCGCCATGCCCAGCGTCGCGCGGAGGCCAGCCCCGCCGGCGCCAACCACGACCACGTCATATTCATGTGTTTCGTATTCGTAAGCAGCCATTGAAAAAGACCTCGGGGAGTTACAGGGCCAGGCGGATCAGCGCATAGGCGCTGGTCGCGGCGACGGCATAAGACAGGCAGTTGACCAGGATGATCGTCAGGCGGCCTTTGAAGCCGTGGACATAGTCCTCGATCATGATCTGGGCGCCGGATTTGAAGTGCATCATGCCGACCCAGATGGTCAGCGCCGCCACGAGTGCCGGGAACGGGCGGGAATAATAGGCGGTGATCTCCTCATAGGAGCCGCCCAGCGCCGGACCGAAGGTGAAAACAAACAGCGGCACCAGGATCAGCAGGGCAATGGAGCTCACCTGCATCGACCAGTGATGGCTGGTTCCGGATTTTGCAGCGCCCATGCCAACGGCGCGTTTGCGGTCAGTCAGATATCGCATCGCGTGTGTCCCCAGCTTAGACGATGATAATGGTGAGTACGGTCAGAACCGCCGAGCCGATCACGACAATCCAGCCCAGCTTCTCGGCCTGCTCCAGATCCAGCATATAGCCGTTGTCCCAGATCAGATGCCGGATGCCGGCCAGCGTGTGGTACCACAGGCCCAGCACCGACAGGGTCATCACCAGATCGCCGAACCAGCTGGTCAGCAGGCCGTTGGCGATGGCGAAGTACTCGGGCGAGGTAGCGGCGGCCAGGAACCACCAGGCGATCAGCAGCGCGGAAACGATCAGCGCGTTGCCGGTGATCCGCGTCAGGATCGACGTCACGGAGGTCAGCTGCGGGCGGTAGACCTGCAAATGCGGCGAAAGCGGGCGGTTGCCCCGATTGACATCGGCCATGTTGGCTCCTTTTCAGGTTGGCTGACGACGTTTTAGCCGATTTTTACGGCGTGTCACCCGAGTGATCGGTTAAAAACGGCAGGTTTCTCGCCTGTTGGCGCTAAAACGCCACGGCTTGTGATCACAGCAAATAATTAGTGATCACAAATCCGCCGATTGAAAATTTTTTGCAGAATCAGGGCCCCTTCTGCAAATCACTGCAAAGATACAACCGCCCTCCCCGTCCCCGCAGGCAGCGCCGCGGTCTGCCGTGCCACCTCCCGCACCAGCTTCTTGCGGATGCGCGACGGGTAGTCGGCAAAGCTTGCGGCAGAGACCACAAAGGCCCCCTCGCCGCGGATTACATTCTCGAAGAAATAGGCGGTCAGATCCGGCTCGCTCTGCTCGATTGCGATGGCATTCACCGTCACATCGGCCGCCGCCAGGGCCGCATGCGCCGCCCGCGGCTCGACCCCTTCGTTGGAGAACCCGTCGCCGGAGACATCAATCACCCGGCGCTTGCAATGCGCCACCGCCGGAAACTGCTCCAAGGCCAGGAACAGCGCTTCCCCCACGGCGGTTGAATAGTTGCGCCAGGGCCGCGGCGCCTGCTCGATCCGCTGCGCCAGCGCCTCGACATCAGCGAACGTCCGAACCTCCACCCAGGGCAGCGACACCTCCTGGCGCGACTCCCCGGACCACTGCATCAGCAGCACCTGGGCGCGCGCCTTGACCAGCGCCTCGGACACCACCCCGTCGCGCAGCCCCGCTGCCAGTCCGTCCATCTGAATGCGGTATTCATCGGCATCAACAGAGCCGGAGACATCCACCGCCAGCACCAATGCCAGATCGCAGGCCGCTGCTTTCACCGGCCAGAGGGAGAGCATGGAGAAAACCAGAAGCTGCAAAACCCGCATGCCGCCAGCTTAAGCGGCAATCGCGGGAAAGGTCATCACAATTCTGCCAGCCCGGAAAATCCGCCGCCTGTTTCTGGCCGAAAATACTCCGGGGATAAGCGTCCAAAGCGCGAGGGGGCAGCGCCCCCTGCCCGGTCACTTCGGCATCAGCGCCCAGTAGTCCAGATCCAGCAGCACATCCGGCAGGTACTTGCCGTCCTCGCCCTTCAGCTGGAACGGCTCGCCGCCCTTGGTGGCCACCAGCCGCAGCCGGATCGCGCCGACACCGGGCGCCGCGGTGTCGGCCTTGTCCAGCACCTCCGACCAGGCCCGCACGGTCAGCCCGGACAGGCAGGGGTTGGCATGCGCCCCGCCATTCAGGCCGACGATCATCTGCGCATTGGCGAGGCCGTTGAACGACAGCGTGCGCGCCATCGAGATCACGTGGCCGCCATAAATCAGCCGGGTCCCGTCAGGCCGCGCGGTATTGTCGAAATGCACCTTGGCGGTGTTCTGCCAAAGGCGGGTCGCCATCATGTGCTCTGCTTCCTCGATGGTGACGCCATCCACATGGTCGATAGTCTCGCCCACCTCATAGTCGCCCCAACGGTGCGGCTCGCCGGCCAGGGTGAAATCGTAATTGCTGAAGTCCAACCCCGCAGGGATCACCAGTTGGTCCGCCGGAATCACCTTGTTAAGCTCGGGGATCACCGTCTCCGGCGCCGGGGCATCCAGGTCGCGTTTGCGCACCATCACCCAGCGCACGTATTCCATCACGCATTCGTCGCGCTGGTTCAGGCCGCGGGTGCGCACATAGACCACGCCGGACTTGCCGTTGGAGTTCTGCTTGAGCCCGATCACCTCGGACTCAGAACGCAGCGTATCGCCGGGATAGACCGGCAGCAGCCAGCGGCCCTCGGCATAGCCGAGGTTCGCCAGCGCATTGAGGGAGATGTCCGGAACCGTCTTGCCGAACACCACATGGAAGGCCGCCAGATCATCCAGCGGCGCCGAAGGCAGACCAGAGACCCGGGCAAACTCATCCGAAGAATAGAGCGCATGGCGCGCCGGGTAGAGCGCATGGTACAGCGCACGCTCGCCGCCCGACACCGTGCGGGGCACCGCGTGGCGGATCACCTCGCCCACGGTGTAATCATCGAAAAACCGGCCCGGATTGGTCTTGGCCATCAGTGCTCTCCCAGTTTGGTCTCAGGGGTGTAGGTTCCGTCCACTTCCTTCACCACCGCCTGGCCGCAGCGCATGATGCCCTTGACGGGATCAAAGGCCTGGGCCGGGCTGCCGTGCAGCTCCCAGCCTTTGTTCAGCGCATCGGTCACCTTGTGGCAAAATGCAGAGGTGTCGTCCTCGGACAAAAATCGGTACAGTTTCATGGCTTCCTATCCTGCTCCTGGGCCTAGCCGCCAAACGGCGACGGGCCAACAAGGCCGTGGACGTAGCCGATCACCGCCATCAGGACAATCGAGGCGGCAAGGAACATCCCGTCCTTGGCAATCGCGCCCTTCGGTCCCGGCTGCCAATCAGGCTCCGACCGGTTGATCACGATCTTCTCGGCAATGGACCAGGCCCACAAGCCGCCGAACAGCACAAAGGACGCCGGATCCCAATTGACCAGCAGGTGCGCCAGCGCCCACAGGCCAAAGCCCGTCAGCATCGGGTGGCGCATCTTGTAGAACAGCGCCCCCTTATGCGGGCCGGGGCTCATGAAATAGATCGCAACCAGCACCAGCAGGTTGTTGATATGTGTCAGGAACGGCGGAACCAGCGCCAGATCGAAGCTTTCGGCGGAGCGGTAGCCCAGCACCATCAGCACCACACCGGCCACGAGCACCAGCGCCACCACGCCGCGCCCGCCATTGCCCATGGAGGCGCGCATGTCCGGCGCCAGGCGTTTGAACAGGTGGCCGCCCCACCACAGCAGAAGTCCCAGGATCAAAAGCGCCATATCAGCCCCTCTTAGATGTTAAGCTGATTAACACCTATGCGGAAAGCGCGGCGATTGCATCCGCTTTTGCCAGAATCTCACGCGCCGTTACAACATGCAGGTTCTCGACTATCTTGCCGTCGACCACGGCAACACCCTGCCCTGCGGCCCGGGCCTCATCAAATGCGGCAATCTGGCGGCGGGAGGTGTCGATCTCGCGTTCGGTCGGAGCAAAGGCCGCATTGGCCACCTCAACCTGCGCCGGGTGGATCAGGGTCTTGCCGTCAAAGCCCATGTCTCTGCCTTGCGCGCATTCCGCGGCCAGCCCCTCGACATCCTTGAAAGCGTTGTAGACACCATCGACGATCACCAGCCCCTCGGCCTTGGCCGCCAGCAGGCACAGGCCCAGACCTGCCATCATCGGCATCCGGTCGGGCCGGTAGCGGGTCTGCAATTCCTTGGCCAGGTCATTAGTGCCCATCACCATGCCCTGCAGCTTGGGATGCGCCGCAATTGCCGCGGCGTTCAGCATGCCGCGCGGGGTCTCCATCATCGCCCACAGCGGGATATCGCCGGTGATTTCCGCCAGCGCGTCCAGATCCTCCGGCGCGTTCACCTTGGGCAGCAGAATCGCGTCGCAGTCCATCCGCGCCGCTGCCGCCGCATCGCCGCGGCCCCAGGGCGTGTCCAGCCCATTGATCCGCACGATCTTCATCCGCGTGCCATAGCCGCCGGCCTTCAGCGCCTGGGCCAAAGTCTCGCGGGCATTGGTTTTTTCATCGGCCGAGACCGCGTCTTCCAGATCAAAGATCACCGCGTCCACCGGCAGGGTTTTGGCCTTCTCCAGCGCACGCGCATTGGAGCCGGGGATATACAAAACCGAACGGTAAGGGCGCGCACGCGGGTCCATAGAGCCTCTCCAAAAGTTATTTTGTTGCGTAAAGCGGTACAGATTCGATTGTATACTTTCAAGTACAATTCCGCCGCAGCGCAGCGTAAGCTTTCACGCATTTGCAGCAAGCACTTGATAACAAGTGTGAATTTTCAGCGCACGCCTGGTTAACCACTTATCAGCACCTGACCGGCACACTGAAGGGCACCAAGGCACAGGACCCCGCCGCCCCACCAGGCCGCACCTGCTGCCCGCAGGCATGGGGCCTGCAAAATCGTACCGCGTCACACACCGGCCCTAACAGGGGCACCGGGGGCCGCCATCCGGCACCCCGCCCTGTCCGGCCGTTCCGGAAAGGGTAAAACGAGATGAAAAAGACCTATCTTGCACTCACGCTGGCCCTGGCCGCATCTGCCATGGCCGCCGCTCCCGCCGCCGCGCAAAGCCGCAACTGCGCCCCGCGCGACGCGGTGGTGAAACGGCTGGCCGAAAAATACGGCGAAAGCCGCCAGAGCATCGGCATGGGCCAGCAGGGCATGGTGATGGAGACCTTTGCCTCTGCCGACACCGGTAGCTGGACCATCACCGTCACCACCCCCAACGGCATGACCTGCCTGGTGGCCTCCGGCCAATCCTACGAAGTTCTGGCAGAGGCCCTGCCGAACACCGACAGCGACGCCTGAGCAGGCATTGAGGCAGGTTTCCAGGCTGCATGTTCCGCGGCCGGGGATGCCGCAGCGGGCTGCGCCTGGGCATAGAACTCAGGTCAGCCCGTCCCAGATCAGCTTGGCGCCGGTCACCGTCAGCAGCACATAGGTGAGCGCAAAGAACCAGCGCTCCGGGATCGAGTGGTGCAGCTTCACCCCCAGCCAGGCCCCCAGCAGGGCAAAGGGCGCCAGCATCAGATCCAGCGTCAGGGTCTCGCGGGTGAACATCCCCAGCCCGGCATAAGGCACCGCCTTGGCAATGTTGATGGCCCAGAAGATCAGCACAGTGCTGGCCTGATATTCGGTCTTCCGCAACTTGAGGCTGAGGAGATAAACCGCCGCCGGCGGCCCGCCTGCGTGGCTGACAAAACTGGTGAACCCCACCGCCAGCCCTGCCAGCGCACCCGCCCCGGTGGACAGCGGCACCTCCGCGGCCAGCCGCAGCCCCAGCCGCGCCCGCAGCTGCCACAGCACAAAGCCGACGGAAACCACGCCGATCAGCACCCGCATAACATCGGCATCCACCGCCGCATACAACCACGCCCCCAGCGCAACACCGGGCAGCCCGCCGCCGATCAGCAGCAGCGCAGCACGCAGATTCCAGCGCCCCCAGTAGGGTCTCAGCGTGGCTGCGTCGATCAGCATCAGCAAGGGCAGCATCAGCGCCAGCGCGGTGCCCGGCTCCAGCACCAGCGCCAGAATCGAAGCCGAGGCAAAGGCGGCGCCGGAACCGAAACCGGCCTTGGACACGCCCGCAAAAACGACCGCGGGAATGGCAAAAACGAAAAACATCGCATCAAATGCTGCCATCACCTGCCCTCCGAAATGCCCAGATTACAGACGGTTTAGCGGTATCAGCACGGTATACACAAGCATACAGCGCCGAATGCCGCAGTGCAGAACCCTTGCACGGCCCGGTTTTACGCCGTAGGCATCAGGAAATTTCAACCGGACCGGAGACATTTTCCAATGGCACGACCCAAAATCGCCCTCATCGGCGCAGGTCAGATCGGCGGCACCCTCGCACATCTCGCAGCCCTCAAGGAACTGGGCGACGTCGTTCTCTTCGACATCGCCGAAGGCATCCCCGAAGGCAAGGCGCTGGACATCGCAGAATCCGGTCCCTCCGAGGGCTTCGACGCCTCGCTGAAGGGCACCCAGTCCTACGAGGACATTGCAGGCGCCGACGTCTGCATCGTCACCGCCGGCGTGCCGCGCAAGCCGGGCATGAGCCGCGATGACCTGCTGGGCATCAACCTCAAGGTGATGAAATCCGTGGGTGAAGGCATCCGCGACCACGCGCCGGACGCTTTCGTGATCTGCATCACCAACCCGCTGGACGCGATGGTCTGGGCGCTGCGCGAATTCTCCGGCCTGCCCCACAACAAGGTCTGCGGCATGGCAGGCGTTCTGGACTCCGCTCGCTTCCGCCACTTCCTGGCTGAGGAATTCGGCGTCTCCATGCGCGACGTCACCGCATTTGTGCTGGGCGGCCACGGCGACACCATGGTGCCGTCGGTGCGCTACTCCACCGTTGCCGGCATCCCGCTGCCCGACCTGGTCAAGATGGGCTGGACCACCCAGGAGCGCCTGGACGCCATCCTGCAGCGCACCCGTGACGGCGGCGCCGAAATCGTCGGCCTGCTGAAAACCGGTTCCGCCTTCTACGCGCCGGCCACCTCCGCCATCGAAATGGCTGAGGCCTATCTGAAAGACCAGAAGCGCGTGCTGCCCTGCGCCGCCTATTGCGACGGCGAGCTGGGCGTCAAGGACATGTATGTCGGCGTGCCCACCGTGATTGGCGCCGGCGGCATCGAGAAGGTGGTGAACATCCAGCTGAACGACGAAGAGCAGGCGATGTTCGACAATTCGGTCAACGCCGTGAAGGGCCTGGTCGAGGCCTGCAAAGGCATCGACGCCTCGCTGGCCTGAGGCCCGCAGCACCCGGAAATCAGAGAGGCCCGCTTCCGGCGGGCCTTTTCTTTTGCCGCGGCGCCGCCGCTCCTGCGGCTGCCGCTTTTGATCTATGATGCGGCGGGCGCAGCCCTTGGGTCCCGGCTCGAATCACCCGCATCAAGGCTTTGTTAATTTGTGATCACACCCCCAAAACCCGTGATCACAAAACCCGGAAATCTTCGGCATTTCTCCGCTGCCTGTCAAAAAACCCTTTAACACTTGCCTTTAACACGGCCTATTGAGCAGCAGACAATTGCAGCCAGACGGGACAGTTTCAGATGAACATCCACGAATATCAGGCCAAAGCCCTCCTTCGCAGCTACGGTGCCCCGGTGTCCGACGGACGCGTGGTGCTGCGGGCCGAAGAAGCCAAGACCGCCGCCGGTGAACTCGACGGCCCGCTGTGGGTCGTGAAGGCGCAGATCCACGCAGGCGGCCGCGGCAAGGGCTCCTTCAAGGAAGCCGATGCCGGCGAGAAGGGCGGCGTGCGCCTGACCAAATCGGTGGAGGAAGCTGCCGAAGAAGCCAAGAAGATGCTGGGCCGCACCCTGGTGACCCATCAGACCGGCCCGGCGGGCAAGCAGGTGAACCGCATCTACATCGAAGCCGGCTCCGGCATCAAAACCGAGCTGTACCTGGCCCTGCTGGTTGACCGCCAGACCTCGCGCATCTCCTTTGTCTGCTCCACCGAGGGCGGCATGGACATCGAGGAAGTGGCCGCCGCCACCCCTGAGAAGATCCTGTCCTTCTCCGTCGACCCGGCCACCGGCTACCAGGCCTACCACGGCCGCCGCATCGCGTTTTCGCTGGGCCTGGAAGGCGCCCAGGTCAAGCAGTGCGTCAAGCTGATGGGCCAGCTCTACAAGGCCTTCGTCGAGAAGGACATGGAGATGCTGGAGATCAACCCGCTGATCATCGGCGACGACGGCAACCTCAAGGTGCTGGACGCCAAGGTCGGCTTTGACGGCAACGCGGTCTACCGCCACGCCGACGTGGCCGAACTGCGCGACACCACCGAGGAAGACCCGAAAGAGCTGGAAGCCTCCAAGTACGACCTGAACTACATCGCGCTCGACGGTGAGATCGGCTGCATGGTGAACGGCGCCGGCCTGGCGATGGCCACCATGGACATCATCAAGCTTTACGGTGCTGAGCCTGCCAACTTCCTCGACGTCGGCGGCGGCGCCACCAAGGAGAAGGTGACCGAGGCCTTCAAGATCATCACCTCCGATGAGAACGTCAAAGGCATCCTGGTGAACATCTTCGGCGGCATCATGCGCTGCGACGTGATCGCCGAGGGCGTGGTTGCCGCTGTGAAGGAAGTCGGCCTGAAGGTGCCGCTGGTGGTCCGCCTCGAAGGCACCAACGTCGAGAAGGGCAAGGAGATCATCAACACCTCCGGCCTCGACGTGATCGCCGCCGACAACCTCAAGGACGGCGCCGAGAAAATCGTGAAGGCGGTTAAGGGGTAAGAATGGGACTTTTGCCTGTGCCAGGCCTAATCGGTCTGCCACAGGCAAGACTAACTGGGTGCATAACGGAACTTAAGGAAACATATGCGCGCTCTTCTTTTTGTTATCGGGTTTTCTCTGATCATTGGCACGATCCAGAAACTGCTCGGAAAATCGAAGGGTAAACTGGCCGCAATCACACTTGGCCAAATCGCAGTTTCGTACGGGCTTTTCTGGCTCGCAATCGGTTCCAGCCCCAATGCTCCATTTGCAGGACAGGCAATTGCCGCATTACTTGCAGCCCCCATCGCAATGAATATCGTCAGCGGGCTTTATTTCGCTGACAAGCTTAGCAAGCAGAAAGGCTGAAAATGGCAGCCCTCACAAGCGAAAACACCATGCGTTTCAAGCGGTACTTTCCTGTTTTTTCGCGCGTTTTCGCCGATGATCCGGATTACGGCCAGTGAAAGCCGCCGTCTATCTCATAGGCTTGCAGCAGGCCACAGGCCGGGCCGCGCTGATGCAGCGGGAGCTGGATCAGGCCGGGCTCACGGCCCAGCGCATCGATGCGGTGGACAGCACCCGGGTCAGCCGCGAGGAGATGCTCACGCAGTGCGCCCCGGAGGGCAGCTGGGGCTATTTCCAAACCAAGGACATGGCCTGCACCCTGAGCCATGCCAAGGCCTGGGAGGCATTCCTGGCCTCAGACGCCGATGCGGCGCTGATCCTGGAGGATGACGTCTTCCTGTCGCCCGACACCGGCGCCTGGCTGAATGATCTGTCGTGGTGGCCCGCAGATGCCGGCATCGTTAAATTCGAGCGCTGGCGCGCCAACAAGCTGCAGGTGGCGCTTGGCAGGGATCGCTTCACCCATCTGGGCCGCGAGGTCCGGCAGATGCTGTCCCGCCACGCCGGCGGTGCAGCCTATGTGATCAGCCGGGCAGCGGCGCAGCACCTTCTGGACAGCCGCCCGTTTGCAATCACGCTCGACAACCTGCTGTTCAACTTTGATGCCTCGCTTCCGGCGCGCGCCATCAAGGTCTATCAGGTCCAGCCGGCGCTTGCCGAACAGGGCAACGAGGCGCCGGGCGAGGCAGGCGTCGGCCCGCCGCGCTACCGGCCCAAGGGCTGGCCGCTGATCCGCCAGAAACTCCGGCGCGGGATCTACGAATTCCGCGGCGGCTTCCGAATACTTCCCAGCGTGGTCCTGGGGCGGGCCACCCTCGAGAAAATCCGCTTCGACGGCCGTTCCCTGGCCACCCCGCAGACCCAACACACACATACCGCTTGAAGGAACCGACAACATGGCAGTCCTCATCGACGAAAACACCAAGGTCATCTGTCAGGGCTTTACCGGCTCGCAGGGCACTTTCCACTCCGAACAGGCCATTGCCTACGGCACCAAGATGGTCGGCGGCGTGACCCCCGGCAAAGGCGGCCAGACCCACCTGAACCTGCCGGTCTTCAACTCCGTGCATGAAGCCAAGCATGTGACCGGGGCCAACGCCTCCGTGATCTACGTGCCGCCGCCGTTCGCCGCGGATTCCATCCTCGAGGCAATCGACGCCGAAATGGAAGTGATCGTGGCGATCACCGAGGGCATCCCGGTTCTCGACATGATGAAGGTGAAGCGGGCGCTGGAGAACTCCTCCTCGATCCTGATCGGCCCGAACTGCCCCGGCGTGATCACCCCCGACGCCTGCAAGATCGGCATCATGCCCGGCCACATCCACAAGCGCGGCACCGTCGGCGTGGTGTCCCGCTCCGGCACCCTGACCTATGAGGCGGTGAAGCAGACCACCGACGTGGGCCTGGGCCAGTCGACCTGCGTCGGCATCGGCGGCGACCCGATCAAGGGCACCGAGCATATCGACGTGCTGGAATGGTTCCTGGCCGACGACGAGACCGAAAGCATCATCATGATCGGCGAAATCGGCGGCTCCGCCGAGGAAGAAGCGGCGCAGTTCCTGGCCGATGAGGCCAAGAAGGGCCGCAAGAAGCCGGTTGCAGGCTTCATCGCCGGCCGCACCGCCCCTCCGGGCCGCCGCATGGGCCACGCTGGCGCGATTGTCGCCGGCGGCAAGGGCGGTGCAGAGGACAAGATCGAAGCGATGAAATCCGCAGGCATCGTGGTCGCCGAAAGCCCGGCCGGCCTGGGTGAGGCGGTGCTGAAAGCGATCGGCAAGTAAGATGTCTCCCGCGGTGTGTCACGGCAGTGTCCAGCGCCCGTCCCGGCGGGGAGGGTGCGAAGCGCCCGCCCCGTGGGGGGCGGGACGGGCGCTGCCCGGCGCGCTGCGCCGGGCAATTGCGGCCAGTGTTTCAATTTTCATTATCGGAACAGCGTCGGCGTCGGCCTTCGACTTGCCTTCTATGGAAAATGTTGTTGCCTTCTGCTCACAACCATCTCCCGGCCCCAAGGCTTCGCGCTCTGCATTTGAAAAGCTTGGCTGGTCCCTCACGTCTGAAGAACAAGCATCTGAGTTGCGTGACTGGAGAGCAACCTATGCAACACTCTCGAGTTGGCAAAAAGGGCTCTTGCCTTATATGGCCCAAGCGATGGCCCGCTTGCGCTCAGGCGATGATAGTCTTCAGGACTTTGGCTCTCTCACAGATGCTGAACTGTTTGAAGTCGTCCTTAATAGAGACAACGCCTCCGATGAACCGCAAAGGTTTCCGGCAATAACGCCTGTTTCGGTGACACTCAACGCCCCGGACTCAGCGTCATCACGCTTGCTCGTCTCATTTTCTGAAAGCGGTAGAAGCGGCTGGAAGCAAACCTGCTCACTGTTTTCAACTGATGGCAGCGAAGCAGCCCGTACATTGGCGGCCGTCTTCAAAGATAGCTTGCCTGCTGAATTTGACCGCATTGCAAGCGGGAAGTTCGAACTTCCGCCCGTGAGTGACGATCCGACAGCGGTGTCACCGAAAGGCAGGTTCTTCCTCACGGATGCAGCCGCGATTGAGAATTCCTTGAACCTTTCATTAGACGCTCACGCCATGATCGAAATTTCATTGTCTATTGCTCCCCCCGCAGAAATCACAGCCGATGAGGCAAACCAATGACCGACCAAAGCCCCAACGACCTCTTCCACGCCTCCTCATTCATGCAGGGGCACAATGCGGAGTATCTGGAGCAGCTTTATGCCCGTTACGCCAATGACCCGAACGCGGTGGATGCCGCCTGGGCGGAGTTCTTCCGCCAGATGGGCGACGCAGAACTGGACGTGAAGGCAGAGGCCAAGGGCCCCTCCTGGGCGCGCGGCGATTGGCCGCCGGCGCCGAATGACGATCTGACCGGCGCGCTGACCGGCGAATGGCCGGCCCCGGCGGAAGCAAAGGGCGCGGGCAAGAAGATCCGCGACAAGGCCGCCGCCAAGGGCGTTGAGCTGACCGACGACCAGGTGCAGCGGGCGGTGCTCGACTCGATCCGCGCCCTGATGCTGATCCGCGCCTACCGGATCCGCGGCCACCTGGCGGCTGATCTGGACCCGCTGGGCATGCGCGCCGCCACCCCGCACCCGGAGCTGGACCCCAAGACCTACGGCTTCACCGATGCCGACATGGACCGGCCGATCTTCATCGACAACGTGCTGGGCCTGCAGGTTGCCACCATGCGCCAGATCGTCGAGATCGTGAAGCGCACCTATTGCGGCACCTTCGCGCTGCAGTACATGCACATCTCCGACCCGGAGCAATCCGCCTGGCTCAAGGAGCGGATCGAGGGCTACGACAAGGAAATCACCTTCACCCGCGAGGGCCGCAAGGCGATCCTCAACAAGATGGTCGAGGCCGAGGGCTTCGAGAAGTTCCTGCACGTCAAATACACCGGCACCAAGCGGTTCGGCCTCGACGGCGGCGAAAGCCTCATTCCGGCAATGGAGCAGATCATCAAGCGCGGCGGCGCCCTGGGAGTGCGCGACATCGTGATCGGCATGCCGCACCGCGGCCGCCTCAACATCCTCGCCAACGTGATGCAGAAACCCTACCGGGCGATCTTCAACGAATTCCAGGGCGGCAGTTTCAAGCCCGAGGACGTGGACGGCTCCGGCGACGTGAAATACCACCTCGGCGCCTCCTCCGACCGGGAGTTCGACGGCAACACCGTGCACCTTTCGCTGACCGCCAACCCCTCGCATCTGGAGGCGGTGAACCCGGTGGTCCTGGGCAAGGTCCGCGCCAAGCAGGACCAGCTGGGCGACAATGACCGCAGCCAGGTGCTGCCGATCCTGCTGCACGGCGACGCCGCCTTTGCCGGCCAGGGCGTGGTGGCGGAATGCTTTGCGCTGTCGGGCCTGCGCGGCCACAAGACCGGCGGCACCATGCACCTCGTGGTGAACAATCAGATCGGCTTCACCACCGCGCCGCATTTCTCGCGCTCCTCCCCCTATCCCACCGACAACGCGCTGGTGGTTGAGGCGCCGATCTTCCACGTGAACGGC
The DNA here is from genome assembly GCF_040704725.1 of Leisingera sp. JC11. Taxonomy (NCBI): domain Bacteria; kingdom Pseudomonadati; phylum Pseudomonadota; class Alphaproteobacteria; order Rhodobacterales; family Roseobacteraceae; genus Leisingera; species Leisingera sp. JC11. The sequence continues at coordinate 168,409 of NZ_JBFCVS010000007.1, read as the reverse complement.
GACGACCCTGAGGCAGTGGTGCACGCCGCCAAGGTGGCGACCGAATTCCGCCAGAAGTTCCACAAGGACGTGGTCATCGACATCTTCTGCTACCGCCGCTTCGGTCACAACGAAGGCGACGAGCCGATGTTCACCAACCCCTTGATGTACAAGAAGATCAAGGGCCACAAGACCACGCTGACGCTGTACACCGACCGGCTGGTCAAGGACGGGCTGATCCCCGAGGGCGAGATCGAGGACATGAAGGCCGCCTTCCAGGCGCATCTGAACGAAGAGTTCGAGACCGGCAAGAACTACAAGCCCAACAAGGCCGACTGGCTGGACGGGCGCTGGTCGCATCTGGACAAGAAGGACGCCGACTACCAGCGCGGCCGCACCGCGATCGCGCCGGAGACCATGGCCGAAATCGGCAACGCGCTCAGCCGGGTGCCCGAGGGCTTCCCGCTGCACCGCACCGTCGGCCGCTTCCTGGACGCCCGCGGCAAGATGTTCGAAACCGGCGAGGGCTTTGACTGGGCCACCGGCGAGGCGCTGGCCTTCGGCTCCTTGATGCTGGAGGGCTACCCAGTGCGGCTCGCAGGCCAGGACGCCACCCGCGGCACCTTCTCGCAGCGCCATTCCGGCATCGTCAACCAGGAGACAGAGGAGCGCTACTACCCGCTCAACAGCATCCGCGCGGGCCAGTCCCAGTACGAGGTGATCGACTCGGCGCTCAGCGAATACGCGGTGCTGGGTTTCGAATACGGCTACTCGCTGGCCGAACCCAACGCCCTGACCCTGTGGGAGGCCCAGTTCGGCGACTTCGCCAACGGCGCCCAGATCATGTTCGACCAGTTCATCTCGTCGGGCGAAAGCAAATGGCTGCGGATGTCGGGCCTCGTCTGTCTGCTGCCGCACGGGTTCGAGGGCCAGGGGCCGGAGCACTCCTCTGCCCGTCTGGAGCGGTTCCTGCAGATGTGCGGCCAGGACAACTGGATCGTGGCCAACTGCACCACGCCTGCGAACTATTTCCACATCCTGCGCCGCCAGCTGCACCGCACCTTCCGCAAGCCGCTGATCCTGGTCACGCCGAAGTCGCTGCTGCGCCACAAGATGGCCGTCTCCAAGGCCGAGGAATTCACTACCGGCTCCAGCTTCCACCGGGTGCTGTGGGATGACGCCCAGCACGGCAACTCCGACACCCAGCTGGTGGCGGACGACAAGATCAAGCGCGTCGTCATGTGCTCGGGCAAGGTCTACTACGACCTTCTGGAGGAGCGCGACGCCCGCGGCATCAACGATGTCTACCTGATGCGGATCGAGCAGTTCTACCCGTTCCCCGCGATCTCGATGGTGAAGGAGCTGGAACGCTTCAAGCAGGCGGAGATGGTCTGGTGCCAGGAAGAGCCCAAGAACCAGGGCGCCTGGACCTTCATCGAGCCCAACATCGAATGGGTGCTGACCCGCATCGGCGCCAAGCATACCCGCCCGGTCTATGCAGGCCGCGCCACTTCGGCCTCGCCCGCAACCGGCCTGGCCAGCGAACACAAAGCCCAACAAGCAGCCCTCGTGAACGAAGCGCTGAGCATCTGAGGATAAAGAGACATGACAACCGAAGTCCGCGTACCCACCCTGGGCGAATCCGTGACCGAGGCCACCGTGGCCACCTGGTTCAAGAAGCCCGGCGATTCCGTCAATGCCGATGAAATGCTCTGCGAGCTGGAAACCGACAAGGTGACCGTCGAGGTGCCCTCGCCCGCGGCCGGCACATTGGGCGAGATCGTCGCCGCAGAAGGCGAAACCGTCGGCGTCGACGCGCTGCTGGCGACCCTGAGCGAGGCCAACGGCGCCGCCGCAGCCTCTGCCCCTGCCGCCGCTGCGGCAGCACCGGCTCCGGCTGCTGCCCCCTCCGGCGGTGACAGCGCCCCGGTGCCGGTCATGGTTCCGTCGCTTGGCGAGTCGGTCTCCGAGGCAACCGTGTCCTCCTGGTTCAAGAAGGTTGGCGACAGCGTCGCGCAGGATGAAATGCTGTGCGAACTGGAAACCGACAAGGTCTCCGTCGAGGTGCCCGCCCCCGCTGCCGGGGTGCTGACGGAAATCATGGCCAATGAGGGCGACACCGTGCAGGCCGCGTCGCAGCTGGGCGTGATCGCCGCCGGCGCCGCCGGAGCGGCCGCTGCCCCCGCCGCGGCGCCGGCCCCGGCCGCCGCTGCCAGCGGGTCCAAGGATGTCGCCAACGCGCCGTCCGCCGAGAAGGCGATGGCCGAGGCCGGCATCGACGGGTCGCAAGTCACCGGCACCGGCCGCGACGGCCGCATCATGAAGGAAGACGTTGCCGCTGCCGTGGCGGCGGCCAAGGCCGCGCCTGCCGCGGCCCCCGCCCCGGCCCAGGTCCGCGGCCCCGTCACCGCAGACGACGCCGCGCGCGAGGAGCGGGTGAAGATGACCCGCCTGCGCCAGACCATCGCCAAGCGCCTGAAGGACAGCCAGAACACCGCTGCCATGCTGACCACCTACAACGAGGTCGACATGACCGAGGTGATGGCGCTGCGCAACGAGTACAAAGACCTGTTCCTGAAGAAGCACGGCGTGAAACTGGGCTTCATGTCCTTCTTCACCAAGGCCTGCTGCCACGCGCTGAAGGAAGTGCCGGAGGTCAACGCCGAAATCGACGGCACCGACATCGTCTACAAGAACTACGTCCACATGGGCATCGCCGCAGGCACGCCCACGGGTCTGGTTGTTCCGGTGATCCGCGACGCCGACGCGATGTCCTTTGCCTCCATCGAGAAGGCGATTGCCGAAAAAGGCGCCCGCGCCCGCGACGGCAAGCTGTCGATGGCGGAAATGCAGGGCGGCACCTTCACCATCTCCAACGGCGGCGTCTACGGCTCGCTGATGTCCTCGCCGATCCTGAACCCGCCGCAGTCCGGCATCCTGGGCATGCACAAGATCCAGGACCGCCCGATGGCGATCAATGGCAAGGTGGAAATCCGCCCGATGATGTATCTGGCGCTGAGCTATGACCACCGCATCGTCGACGGCAAAGGCGCCGTGACCTTCCTGGTCCGCGTCAAGGAAGCCCTCGAGGATCCGCGGCGTTTGCTGATGGATCTGTAAACCTTTGAGGGGAAAGCCTAGCCAGCCCTACAAAATCAGCGCGCCCAAGATTGGTGAAAGACCCAGCTTTTGGGCGCGCTGGTGCGGTATTAAATGCCCCGATTGCGGACGCATTCAATCAACGCTGGCTATGATGCGGACAAACCCTTGGAGGGGTGTGAATAAGACCGATTTTCACCTTTGCGGAACCTGCGGCACACACCTCTATCTGACCGGAAAATCCCGCCATTGGCGTTTCTTCCTAGTAGTCGTACCCATATTTTTCTCTGTAATAGTACTCATCTCAATCGCATTTAGCTGGTTGGGCTGGGTGACAACTGAAGGCCCGAAAAAAGGTGCACCAACTTTCGGTGCCTTGCCTTTGATGATGATAACGGTTTTCAGCGTGATAAGTGCAGTCAATGGACGCCGGGAAGAGGTCGAGAGCGTCAAACTTGAAGATGGCCATATCCAATGACCCTCCCGCTCTGGGGCCTTGTCTGCCTCTCCATCCTCGCCCTGATCCACGTGAGCTGCGACAGCTTCCTCTTGAAGCTCTCCGTTGGCAACGCCTGGACCGCAGGCCCGCGCGATACCGCTGTCAGCCGCGGCGCGCTGGCGGGCCGGGCGCGGCGGGCCTTCACCAATTTCCTGGAAACTGCCCCGGTCTTCATCGCCCTGGCGCTGGTCGCGGAACTGGCAGGCCTGCACAGCGCGCTGATTACCGGCGGCATCTACACTTACCTCGCCGGCCGCGCCTTTTACCTGCCTGCCTACCTCACCGGCGTGCCCTACCTGCGCACCGCCGTCTGGCTGATTGCCACCAGCGGCCTTGCGGCAATGCTCGCGGGGGTGCTCCTCGCATGAGCTTTCACCTTTCCGAAAATACTCAAAATGGCTCCGCCCGGGCCGGGGACAGCGCCGCAAATCTGCGGAAACTGCTGCAACACCCGCCTTTCTTGAGTGGAATCAAAGCACTCCTTACCCTTACCGGGGCATCCTGCCTTCAATACGGAAAAGGAGTATAACCAATGGCAACCCATGTTCTCTGGCAGGCCGATGTGGCCGATTTCGATGCCTGGCTCACCGTGTTCCGGCAGGACAAGCGCAACCGGCAGGCCGCGGGCATCACCGACATGAACGTCTGGAGCGATCCGGACCGCAAGAACCACGCCGTGGCGCTGTTCGCGATCACCGACCTGGAGAAGGCCCGCGCTTTCTTCGGCTCGGAGGAACTGGCCATGCACCTTGAACGCGACGGGGTCACCAATATCTCGATCAAGATGTTGACCCCCGTCTGATCCTAAGACCACTATCCCCTAACGCGTGTTCCGGAAAACGGAACCAGGGAGAACAGAGGAAGACAGACCCATGTCCCAATATGACGTCATCGTAATCGGCGCCGGCCCCGGCGGCTATGTCTGCGCCATCCGCTGCGCCCAGCTGGGACTGAAAACAGCTGTTGTCGAGGGCCGCGAGACCCTCGGCGGCACCTGCCTGAACGTAGGCTGCATCCCGTCCAAGGCGCTCTTGCACTCGACCCATCTGCTGCATGAGGCAGAGCACAACTTTGCCCATATGGGCCTCAAGGGTAAAAGCCCCTCGGTCGATTGGGACCAGATGAAGGCCTACAAGGACGAGGTGATCGGCCAGAACACCGGCGGCATCGAGTTCCTGTTCAAGAAGAACAAGATCGACTGGATCAAGGGCTGGGCCTCGATCCCCGCGGCCGGCAAGGTGCAGGTCGGAGATGAGGTGCATGAGGCCAAGAACATCGTGATCGCCTCCGGCTCGGTGCCGTCTTCGATCCCGGGCGTGGAGATCGACGAGAAGATTGTGGTCTCCTCCACAGGCGCGCTGGAGCTGCCGAAGATCCCAAAAAAACTGGCGGTGATCGGCGCCGGCGTGATCGGGCTGGAACTGGGCTCCGTCTATGCCCGCCTCGGCTCCGAGGTGACCGTGGTCGAGTACATGGACGCGGTCTGCCCCGGCATGGACAAGGACGTGCAGCGCTCCTTCAAGCGGATCCTGGAGAAACAGGGCCTTAACATCATCCTGGGCGCCGCGGTGCAAGGGGTGGAGACCTCCAAGACCAAGGCCAAGGTCAAGTACCAGCCCAAAAAGGGCGGTGACGAGGTCACGCTGGACGCCGACGTGGTGCTGGTCGCCACCGGACGCAAACCTTACAGCGAAGGCCTCGGGCTTGATGCGCTTGGCATCAAGATGACCGAGCGCGGCCAGATCGCCACCGACAACCACTGGCGCACCAATCTGCCCGGCATCTATGCCATCGGCGATGTGATCGAAGGCCCGATGCTGGCGCACAAGGCCGAGGACGAGGGCATGGCGGTCGCCGAGGTGATCGCCGGCAAGCACGGCCATGTGAACTATGGCGTGATTCCGGGCGTCGTCTACACCACGCCGGAGGTGGCCACCGTCGGCGCCACCGAGGACGCGCTGAAGGCCGAAGGCAAGAAGGTCAAGGTCGGCAAGTTCATGTTCATGGGCAACGCGCGCGCCAAGGCGGTGCACCAGGCCGAGGGCGGCTTCGTCAAGATCATCACCGATGCGGAAACCGACCGCATCCTCGGCGCCGCGATCATCGGCCCGGCGGCGGGCGACATGATCCACGAGCTGTGCGTGGCAATGGAATTCGGCGCCTCGGCCGAGGACGTTGCACTGACCTGCCACGCCCACCCGACCTACTCCGAAGCCGTGCGCGAAGCAGCGCTGGCCTGCGGCGACGGGCCGATCCACAGCTGAGCAGCCGCTGAGGCAAACCACCGTAAAAAGAGGCGCCGCTTCCGCAAGCGGCGCCTCTTCATTTTCGCAAGCACCTGACTTTAAACGCCTTTCCCCTCAGGTTTCAGACAACTTTGTTAAACAGCCGTGGCAAAGATTTACCAGATGTTAGAACTGCCGCCCCTAGCGTCGAGCGGCGCCAGTAACCATCTGGTGCAAAACATGTTTCACCCTTTGGTTGAGTAGGTATCCCATGATCAAGCTGACGCATTCCCTGACCGCCCTGGCACTGGCCGCCGCCGCCACTGCCGCCTTTGCCGCCGCACAATCCGGCACCGTCAAACTGGAGCTGACCCAGGAATTCGGGGTCGAGCAGAACGGCTCCTATTCCGCTGCAGGCACCAAGATGTGCCAGGAAAGCATGGGCGGCGTCGCCGGGTCGCCGCTGAAGGTCAGCTACTCGATCGACCCCAGCACCATGATCGAATCCGCCACTGCTGATTTTATGGGCGAAAGCGTGCCGCTCTACCCGCTCGGCATCTCCGGGACCTATTCCTTCATGTCCGACGGGGTGCCGCAAAGCTTGAAAGACAAGCATGTCAACAGGATCATCTTCAAGCTGGATGTGGATTTCAGCCATCCCGAGGGCGACGTGATGTTCACGCCGGGCGGCGAATACAACTGCGTGATTTCCAACATGACGCCGAACTGAGCCCGGCCCGGGGAGGCTGGTAAAGGCCGGCAGGTCGGCGTTCCGCCGGCCAATAGGGCGGCCCTCTCTCGAGCATGACAGCAAACGCACCCTCCACGTTTGCCGCATGTGGAACGGGCGCCCCTGTCCGGGGCCTCCCGGGCCTGCGGGTATTTTCCGCCCGGGTGCAACGGCACCGGTGGCCCGGGCGGCTCTCGCTGGCCGCACGGTGCTTTCCTGCTTCCCTCCGAAAAGGTGCCGCGGCCGGCCGCCGGCAGCCCCCGCGGCTGCCTTTTCCATTTGGCACGGCAGCAAACCGGCCTATTACTGGGGCAGCATTTCAACCCTCAGGAGGCCCGCAAATGCCCGTTTCATTGCAAGTCATCTACCCCGCCGGGGAAGGAAAAACCTTCGACCACGCCTATTACGCAGATGCCCATATGCAGATCGTGGACCAGCACATGGGACCGCATCTGCAGTCGGTCGTGGTGACCAAGGGGCTGGCCGGCGGGCCGCACGTGCCCGCGCCGTTCTTTGCCATTGCCACGATGGTCTTTGCCGATCAGTCCGCGCTGGACGCGGCGATGCAGGCGGCGGGGCCTGCGCTGGAAGACATCCCGAATTTCACCGACGTGCAGCCGCAGATCCTGATCGGCGAGGTGATCAAGTGAACGGTACCGGGCTGACAGCGCAATGCGCCGCCAGCCCGGCCCGGCCATAACGGCCGGCCACTGTGAGTGGTGTAACAAACGCAGGACGGACGCGTTTGCTGACTGCATAAACGCCTGCGGAAGCACTATCCGTCGCCGCATTTCACTTTTTTGTCTTCTGATCCGCCCCGGCCGGATCAGGCTTGGACGGCCGCCTGCCCGGGATCGAACCCGGCTTCGCGCATCAGCGCGTCGGAGCGGTCCTCGACCCGCCGCTCCAGCTGCTCCATGAAGTCATTGCGGCCGATCCCCGGCTCCATCGCCTCCAGGAACTCGACCACCGCCAGGCCGGGTTTCCGGTAGATGCCGGTGCGGGGCCAGAACACGCCCACATTGGTGGCGGCAGGCACGCAGGGCTGCTTCAGCCCCTCGTACAGCACAGCGGTGCCGATCTTGTAGGGCTTCCTGGCGCCGGGGGCGACGCGGGTGCCCTGCGAATAGATGATCAGCTGGCCCGGCTCCTTGGTCTCCTTGGCGACGTCCTTGACCATCTTGGCAATCGCCGCGCCGCGCTTGCCGCGGTTCACCGGCACGCAGCCCAGCCGTTTGGCATAGACGCCGATGACGGGCGTCCACATCAGCTCGCGCTTCATGATGAACCGGGCCGAGGGCACCGCGTTGAAAATGATCATGATGTCCAGAAAGCTCTGATGCTTGGCGGCGATGATCACCTCGCCGGTGGGCACCTGGCCGCGCACTTCGGTGCGGATGCCGACCATCCAGCGCGCGGTCCACAGCGCCCAGCGGGCAAAGCTCTTGCAGGCAATGCGCGCGCCCTTGGGGGAAGCCAGCGCCCAGGGCGCAAACACGATGCCCAGCACCAGCATCGCCAGATACATCTGCGTGATGAACACCAGCGAGCGCAGCCATTGGATGGGATTTTTCAAGACAGTTCCCCCAGACGTTTGGTGGCCGCACGGGTGGTGGCGGCAAAGGCCACCAGCGCCCCAAGCGGCGGGATCAGGAGCGGCACCAGCCAGCCGAACCCCTGGAAGCCGAGGCCGGTGAGGAAGCCGCCCTCATCAGAGGCCTCGGGCATCAGCCAGACCCCGATCATGCCCAGCACCACGCCCGCCGCGGCGCCGGACAGCGCCCGCAGGGTGAAGCGGCGGATGAAGGCCTGGGCGATATAGCTGTCCAGCGCGCCGACCAGCCGCAGCACCTCGATCACCTGGGCGTTGGCGGCCAGCGCCGCATTGGCGGCCAGGGTGATCATCGCGGCGGTGGCGCCTCCGATCAGCAGGATCGACACCCAGGCCAGGCGGCGCAGCGCCTGTGCGGCATCCACCAGCGGCGCCCGCCAGCGGGTGTGGTCGTCCAGCACCGCGCCCGGCACCTCGGCCTGCAGCCGCAGCCGCAGACCCTGGGCGTCATAGCCTGTATCGTCGCCCGTCACCTCGATGAGCTGCGGCAGCGGCAGGTCGCCCACCGGCACGCTGGCGCCGAACCAGGGCGCAAGCAGCGCCGCCTGCTCCTCGCCGGTCAGGGCGCGCGCGGTGGCGACGCCGGGGGTCTGGCGCAGGATCTCCAGCGCCGCCTCGGTCTGGGCGGCGCGCTGCGCTTCCGGGGCGTTGATGCGCAGGGTGGCCGCCCGCGCCAGCTCCGAGGCCCACTGGTCCGCCAGCCGCCCCGACGCCATCGACAGCGCCAGCGCAAAGACCGTCAGGAACGCCATCGCGCCGGACACAAACAGGGTCAGCTGGGCGGTGAAGCCGCTCGGCGGCACCACCCGGTCGGCCTGGGCATCGCCCAGGATCAGCTTGCGCAGCCTGCCCTCGCTCATAGGTCCGCCCCCGCCAGCTGCAATTGCCTGTTGGAAATCCGCAGCACCCGCGCCTGCACCTGGTTCTTGGCGGCGCGGATCAGCGACAGATCATGGGTGGCGACCAGGATGGTCTTGCCCATCCGGTTCAGCTCTACCAGGAGCTGCAGCAGCCGCTGCGACATCTCCCAGTCGACGTTGCCGGTTGGCTCATCAGCAATGATCACATCCGGCGACAGGATCACCGAACGTGCCAGCGCCGCCCGCTGGCGCTCGCCGCCCGACAGCTCCGGCGGCAGTGCATGGGCGCGCTCGCTGAGGCCCACCCAGTTCAGCAGTTCCTTCAGGTTGGCTTCCTCGTGGCTCAGCTCGCGCCCCGCGACCAGCAGCGGCAGCGCGATGTTCTCGATCACCGGCAGGTGGTCCAGGAACCGGCAGTCCTGATGCACGACGCCCACCCGGCGGCGCAGATAGGCCATCTGGTCGCGGTCCAGCCCGTGCACATCCATGTTGAAGGCGCGCACCCGGCCAGCGGTCGGGTTCAATGCGCCGTAGCAGAGTTTCAGCAGCGTGGTCTTGCCCGCCCCTGACGGGCCGGTCAGGAAATGGAATGAGCCCGGCGCCAGCTGCACCGACACCGCATTCAGCAGCTCGCCGCCGCCGTAGTTGTAGCCCACATTTTCCAGCTCGATCACTGCTGCCCCCTGAACGCGCCTGTTAATTGCGCCCGGCTGTTTTGCCCCAAGGGGCCGGCAGTTTCAATGGGGGCTCTGTTGCAGGGAAACACGGGCCTTTACCGTTGCCGCATTTGCCACTTTCGCCGCCTGAGGCGGATGCCTATAATCTCTTGAAAAACAACCTGCCGCCGGCCAGGGCGGCGGGATGGTGCCGAGGAGAGCATGATGCGCCTGACCTGCCCGAATTGCGCAGCCCAGTACGAAGTGCCGGAAGATGTGATCCCGCCGGAGGGGCGCGATGTGCAGTGCTCCAACTGCGGCCAGACCTGGTACCAGGCGGCAGCAGGCGCGGCGGCGGCGGATGCAGCGGATGCGGCCGCGGACCCGGCACTGGAAGACATCGGCATCGAGGAAGCCTTCGCCCGGGCGGCTGCAGCCGAAGCAGAAGAAAAAGCAAAGGCAGAGCCGGAACAAGAACCTGAGCCTGAGCCTGAGCCTGAAGACAGCGCAGCGCTGCCCCCCCGGCAAGACGCCGATCCCGCACCCCAGGAGGCGCCTGACGTCCCCGCAGCCGCGCCGCAGGAGCGCGCCGCAGAGGATGCGGACGCGCAACCCGCCGCTGATGAAGCGACTGCGGAGGAGGCCCCCGAACAAGCCCCGCAGCCACAGCGCGGGCGTTCGCTGGACCCGGCAATGTCGGACATCCTGCGCGAGGAAGCCGCGCGGGAGTCGGAACTGCGGGCGGCGGAAAGCCAGAGCCTGGAAACCCAGCCCGAGCTGGGGCTGGATGAGGCCGCAGCGGCCGAGGACGAGGCCGCCCGGCGCAGCCGTCAGGCCCGCGACCGGATGGCCCGCATGCGCGGCGAGGACCCGCGCCAGCTGGCCGCCGCCGAGAGCGGCTCGCGCAAGGAGCTGCTGCCGGACATCGAGGAAATCAACTCCACCCTGCGCTCTTCCGGCAGCGCGGCGCCCGCGCCGCAGGCGGACCCGGAGGCGCTGCCGGTGCGGCGCAAGAGCGGCTTTGCCCGCGGCTTTTCGCTGTCGGTGATTGCGGCGCTGATCCTGCTGATGGTCTATGACAATGCGCCCCTGATCGCCGAGAAGCTGCCGCAGGCGGATCCGGCGCTCAGCAGCTATGTGGAATGGGTCGATCAGGCGCGGCTGTGGCTTGATGGCCAGGTCAAATCCGTGACCGCCACCCAGTAACTATCTCTTTTCGGAAGCGTCTGCACGGCAGCCCCGCCGGCATCGCCCGGTGCTGCCGGTGTCAGAACCGGTCCAGCAGCCGCTGCAGGTAGCTGCGCTCCCGCTCGCTGCGCTCGCGCTCGCCGGCCCGGCGGCGGATGTCCTCCAGCAGGTCCCAGGCACGGCGGTAGGCATTGCCCTCGCCCACCTTGCCGCCGCCGTCCACATTGCCGTTGCTGCGGCCCAGCGGGTCAAGCCGGTCGCCCTGCGCGGTGGCAGAGGGCTGCTGCCCGTTCTGCTGCCCCGGCTGCTGCTGCTGCGCCAGCGCCTCGCCCAGGCTGCGCATGCCTTCGCGCAGCGCTTCCATGGCATCCGACTGGCGGTCGATGGCTTCGGCATTGTCGCCGCCGCGCAGCGCGTCCTCGGCGCCTTCCATAGCGCGGCCCGCCCGGTCCAGCGCCTCGCGCGCCGCCTCGCCGGCCTCACCGCCCAGATAGGGCAGCCCGTCGCGCTGCTGCTGCAACTGCTGGCGCAGCGCCTGCTGGCGGTCCGCCAGCGATCCGCCCTGCCCCGGCTGCTCGCGCCCGTTGCCGCCCTGGCCATCGGGGTTGCGGCTTTCTGCACCCTCGCCGCCCTGGCCGTCGCCGCGGTCGCCGCCCTGGCCGCCCTGGTGGCTCTGGCCGCGGCCCAGCCCGCCGTCACGGCCCTCGTTGCCCTGGCTCTCGCCGCTGCGGGCGCCGGGGTTGAACTGCTCCTGCAAATCGCGGAAGGCCTGATCCGACAGCCCCTGCTGCTCGCGCAGGGTCTCTGCCAGCCCCTCCATCGCCTCGCGGCCCTCATTGCCCTGGCCCTGCCCCTGCTGCGAGCGGGTCATCCGCATGTTTTCCATCATCTGCTGGAATTCGCGCAGCGCCTGCTCGGCCTCGGCCATGCGGCCCTGCTCCATCAGCTCCTGGATGCGGTCCATCATCGCCTGCAGGTCGTCCTGGCTGAGGGTCATCATGTCCTCGGGCATATCGCCCGGCTCCATCATCTCGCCATTGGCCTCCGCCTGGCGGCTCAGCTGGCGCAGATAGTCCTGGGTCGCCTCCCGCAGCTCCTGCATCAGCCGGGCGATCTCCTGATCGCTGGCGCCGTCGCGCATCGCTTGGCTCAGCCGCTCCTGCGCCCGCTGCATCCGCTCCAGCGCGTCGCCGACATCGCCCTCTTCCAGCTGCATCGCCAGATCCCACAGCGCGGCGGCAATCTCCTCCTGCTGCGGCTCCGCGACCGAGCCCTGCACGGTATAGCTTTCCAGCCGCCGCAGGATGGTGCGCAGCCGCAGGTAGTCACCGTAGTCGCGGAACACCCCCACCGGCCGGTGCGACAGCGCCCGGATCACCTGCGCCACCCGCGGCGCATTGGCGCGCGTCCACAACAGGTCGCGGCGCTGTTCGATCACCGCTGCCGCCAGCGGGTCAAAGAAGCGGCGGGTCAGCAGTTCACTGCCAAAACTTGCAGCGGCCGAAGACTGGCCCGCCTCATCAATGGCCGAGAAGGTGAAAACCACCGGCAGGTTGGCCCAGGGATGCTGGGCAAAATCCTCGATCAGCTTTTCGGTGAACTCCTTGCGCGAGCCGGACAGGGGCAGCGGCAGGTCCAGCACCAGCGCCTCGCGCGGGTCAGGATCCGCAGCCAGCCCATGGTCGCGATCCACCGCCGCCAGGTCCAGCGTGATCCGCACTTGGCCGGCCGCCACGCCGTAGTCATCGCGCGCCGCAAACCCCAGGCTGGTGAAGCCGTCGTTCTCCAGCGCCGGCTGGCCCGACACCGCCACCTTGGGCGGGTTGTCCGGGATCACCTCCACCTGCCAGCTGCGCCCGCCGCTGCCCTCGATGGCAAAGGTGCCGCTGCGGGCGACGTCGAATTCCATGGCGGTCTGCGGGGCGTCTTCCGCCGCCGCAGCGCCGCCGCGGCGCTGGCCCGAAACCGTCTCGCTCAGCTCCAGCGCGCCGACCTCGCCGTAGAACCGCAGGGTCACGCGGCTGCCTTCGGGCAGCTTCAGAACATTTGCGTCCTGGTCGTTCAGATACAGCACCGGCAGCCGGGTATAGGCGGGCGGCTCCGCCCAGCCCTCCCACGCGGGTCCGTTGAGCGCGGCCCTGCCGCCCGAGCCCAGATCCCTGACGGAGGCCACATGCCAGACCGAGCCGAACAGCACCGCCACCGCCAGCAGCAGCCCCGCCATGTAGCGCAGAGCGTAAGGGTCGGAGGAGGCAATATTCAGATCGGGGGGCGGCGCCTTGGCCTTGGCGGCAGCCGCCGCCATCCGGCGCTGGTGCGCCCGCCACAGCGCGGCAGAGGCGGCATCTTCCGCGCCAATGGCCTGGGTATCCAAGAGCGCAGCGACCGGGCGGCCCGGCAGGGTCTGATCCAAGCGCTCCAGCGCCGCGGCCTTGCTGGGCCAGCGGAAGCGCCAGAGCCCCCAGCCCAGTGCAGCAGCGGCGGCAATCAGAACCGCCATCGCGCCGGTCCAGACCAGCCGTTCCGGCAGCATCTGGTGCAGCCCCAGCATCAGCGCCGCCAGCGCCGCCATCAGCACCGAGGCCAGCGGCCAGAAGCTGCGCAGGGCCCTCTCCGCCACCAGCCCGGCCCGCGTCAAGGCCAGCGGCCAGCGCAGGCGTTTCAGGACCGGATCGGCCTGCCGGTCAGTGCGGCGGTCAAAGGGCATACGGGCCTCATCCTCTGGTGGCCCGCGCCGGATCGCATCCGGATCGCTTCAGAGCCACACCGGGATGGTATCGCGGTTTATCATCTCTTCATAGTCCGGCCGCCGGCGAATAACCGCGAATTGATCCCCATGCACAAGCACTTCGGGGATCAAGGGGCGGGAATTGTACTCGCTGGCCATCACCGCGCCGTAGGCGCCCGCACTGCGGAAGGAGACCAGATCGCCCGCCGCCAGCGGCGGCAGGTCGCGCTGCTTGGCAAAGGTATCTCCGGTCTCGCAAACCGGGCCGACGATGTCATAGGGCTGGGGCTCCACGCCTGCGTCAGCTTCCTCAACCGGGATGATGTCGTGGTGCGCCTCATACATCGCCGGGCGGATCAGGTCGTTCATCGCCGCATCCAGGATCAGGAAATCGCGCCCCTCGCCCGACTTCACATAGATCACCTTGCTGACCAGCTGGCCCGCATTTCCCGCAATCAGGCGGCCGGGTTCAATCTCGATCTCGCAGCCGAGGTGGCCGAGGGTCTCCTTGACCATCTGACCGTATTCCACCGGCAGCGGCGGCGCGGTGTTGGAGCGCTCATAAGGAATGCCCAGGCCGCCGCCGAGGTCCAGGCGGCGGATGTTGTGGCCTTCGGCGCGCAGGGTTTCGGTCAGCTCCGCCACCTTCTGGTAGGCCAGCCGGAACGGCTCCAGATCGGTCAGCTGCGAGCCGATATGGACGTCGATCCCCACCACTTCCAGCCCCGGCAGCGCGGCGGCGCGGGCATAAACCTCCTTGGCGCGGGCAATCGGGATGCCGAACTTGTTCTCGGATTTTCCGGTGGCGATCTTGGCGTGGGTCTTGGCGTCCACATCCGGATTGACCCGGATGGTGATCGGAGCCACTGTGCCCAGCTCCTGCGCCACGGCGCTGATCACTTCCATCTCCGGCTCGGATTCCACGTTGAACTGGCGGATGCCGCCACTGAGGGCCACGCGGATTTCCTCTGCCGTCTTTCCGACGCCGGAAAACACGATCCTGTCGCCCGGCACGCCCGCCGCCTTGGCGCGCAGGTATTCGCCCTGGCTGACCACATCCATGCCCGCACCGGCCTGCGCCAGGGTCTTGAGGATCGCCTGGTTGGAGGCCGCCTTCATCGCAAAGCAGACCAGGTGGTCGGTGCCCTCCAGCGCCTCGTCGAACAGGCGGAAATGGCGCAGCAGGGTGGCGGTGGAATAAACATAGAACGGGGTGCCCACCGCCGCGGCGATCTCGGAGATGGGAACGTCTTCGGCGCAGAGCGCGCCGTCACGGTAGAGAAAATGATCCATGCCCCCGCGTTTAGGGCAAAAGGGGCAGATGGATCAAATGATTCCGGCTTAGGCCGCGCAGCTGCAACAAAGCAGCGCTCCCGCCCGCCGCAGACGCATCAAAGATGCGCCCGCGCCCGTTGGGCCAAGCGCCGCGCTGCCGCGCGGCGGGGTTCGGGTATTCGGGCACAAAAGAAGCGCAACATGTCTCTTCTTCTTTGCAAAAATACTCACTGCGCGGCGGCCGCGGCAAACGCGGCGCACATGGTGTTGCGCAACCGGCGTACGCCCCTGTCACCGCATCTTAAGCCCGGACTGGCATAGTAAGCCCTGATCGCGGTCACTGCCGGGCCTGACACCCCCGGCACCCAGGAACAGGGCCCTTTGGCAAGGGCGCGCAGAGATAACGTTCAGCGTGCGGGAGAAACCTCCCGTCCCGCCTCCGCCCCTTGGCGGCGCCGCCACTCCTAACTGCTGATGGTCAGCATGTCAGATACGGAACGCACCGAAGCAGGCAGCAACCGGACGGGATACAAGCCCGGGCCGGCCATTGCCCGTGTCTGCTAGAAAGTGGTGGACACCCCAACCCGGCCATGGCCGGAGATCTTCACCCCGGTTGCGGCGGGTTCGTGCTTTTGCGGCGGGTTGGCCGCCGGGGCGCCGGTTTCGCAGGCGGCCAGGCCCAAAACCGCCAGAACAACAAGAGCTGCTTTCATTACAATATCCTCAACGCAAAACCGCCCCGGCGTTGCGGCGGGACGGTTTGGAAGTGGTGGTTCGGCAGCGCCGCATCAAGGGCGCGGGGCTGCTAGAAGCCCAGAAAGACGCTGACCGGCCCCTTGTGCAGGCCCACGGCACCGCCGACATGGACACCGCCGCCGCCAGCACTGACACCGGCGTTCAGGGTCGGCTGCACCGGCTCGCCATCAGCGCCGCAGGCTGCCAGAACCGCCAGCCCCAGCAAAGCAAAGATCATGTTGCGCATTGTCTGCCTCCTTGCCGCACAGCGGCCTTCAACGGGCGGCTCCCGCCGGTCGCCCTGGCGGGATCAGCCCGCCAGGATCTCCTGCCAGCGGGCGATCTGCGCGCGCACCTGGGCGGGCGCGGTGCCGCCGTAAGACATGCGCGAGTTTACCGAGTTTTCGACGCCGAGCACAGAGAAGATGTCCTCTGTGATGCCTTCGTGAACGCCCTGCATGTCGGCCAGCGACAGGTCCGGCAGGTCGCAGCCGCGGCTTTCGGCCAAGGCCACCAGGGTGCCGGTCACGTGGTGGGCATCGCGGAACGGCACCTTCAGCACCCGCACAAGCCAGTCGGCCAGGTCGGTGGCAGTGGAGAAGCCGGAGCCCGCAGCCGCCGCCAGCGACTCGCGGTTGCCGGTCATGTCCTTGACCATGCCCTCCATCGCCGCCAGCGCCAGCATCCAGTTGTCCGCAGCGTCAAACACCTGTTCCTTGTCTTCCTGCATGTCCTTGGAATAGGCCAGCGGCAGCCCCTTCATCACCATCATCAGCGCGGTATTGGCGCCGAAGATCCGGCCCACCTTGGCGCGGATCAGCTCTGCGGCGTCCGGGTTTTTCTTCTGCGGCATGATCGACGAGCCGGTGGAGAAGCGGTCGCTGAGCGTTACGAAGCGGAACTGGGCCGAGGACCAGATCACCAGCTCCTCGGCGAAGCGGCTGAGATGCACGGCGCTGATCGAGGCGCAGGACAGGAACTCCAGCGCGAAGTCGCGATCAGACACCGCATCCAGCGAGTTGGCGGCGGGACGGTCAAAGCCCAGCGCCTTTGCCGTCATCTCCCGATCGATCGGAAAGGAGGTGCCCGCCAGCGCCGCCGCGCCCAGCGGCGATTCGTTCATCCGCGCACGGGCGTCGCGCACGCGGCTGAGGTCGCGGCCGAACATCTCGACGTAAGCCATCATGTGGTGACCCCAGGTCACCGGCTGCGCGGTCTGCAGGTGGGTGAAGCCCGGCATCACCCAGTCGGCGCCGGCTTCGGCCTGCGACAGAAGCGCGCGGATCAGCGCCAGCAGGCCCGATTCCGCCGCGTCCAGCTGGTCGCGCACCCAGAGTTTGAAGTCGGTCGCCACCTGGTCATTACGCGAGCGGCCAGTGTGCAGACGGCCCGCAGGCTCGCCGATGATCTCTTTCAGGCGGGCCTCCACATTCATGTGGATGTCTTCCAGCGCGGTGGAAAACTGGAAGGTTCCGCCCTCGATCTCTGACAAAACGGTGAGCAGCCCTTCCCGAATGGCCTCGGCATCATTATCCGTAATGACGCCTGTGGCGGCGAGCATCGCCGCATGGGCCCTTGAGCCGGCAATGTCTTGCGCCGCCATCCGCTTGTCGAACCCGATCGAGGCATTGATCGCCTCCATGATCGCGTCCGGGCCAGCGGCAAAGCGGCCGCCCCACATCTGGTTCGAGGATTGATCTGTCATGGTGGAACCCCGGAGATAATATGCGTCTGTTTCGTCAGCTTTCCCTTTATATGGCCCTGACCTTGGGTGCAAATGCCGCGGCAGCGGCGGATCAGGCGCAGCTGGAAGCGCTGCGCGACGGCTCGATGAAGAAGCTGGTTGTGCATGCCGAGCCGAAACCGGTGTCCGCTGCCGCGTTTGATCTCGCCGATGGCGAGGGCACCGCGACCCTGGCGGATTACCAGGGCAAGATTGTTCTGCTGAATTTCTGGGCCACCTGGTGCGCCCCCTGCCGCAAGGAAATGCCGCAGCTGGAAGAACTGCAGCAGGAGTTCGGCGGCGAGGACTTTCAGGTGCTGACCATCGCCACCGGGCGCAACTCCCCGGCGGGCATCCAGAAATTCTTTGACGAGAACGGTATCAACAGCCTGCCCCGCCACCAGGACCCGAAACAGGCGCTGGCGCGGGAGATGGCGGTGATCGGCCTGCCGATCACGGTGCTCTTGGACCGCGACGGCAACGAGGTGGCGCGGCTGCTGGGCGATGCCGAGTGGAACTCGGACAGCGCCAAGGAGATTGTACAGGCGATGATTGGCGAGCAAACAGACAGCGCTACAGCTTCCAATTGAAAAACAGGCCTGATCTCACACACTCTCCCGGTGCTCTGTTAACAAGTATACCGGGAGGGACCCCATGAAATTTCTGCATCTGACAGCATGTGCCGCCGCGCTCAGCATCGCAGCCGCTGCACCGGCCAGCGCTGGTCCCATCAAGAGCGAAAAGGATTTCCTGGCCATGATCGCCGGCAAGAAGCTGGTAGCCAGCGATCACTGGGTTCTTGCTACCGCAGACGGCAAATTGCAGGGCGTCTCGCCGAAGGGCGAAAAGATTGTCGGCGCTTGGACCTGGCACAAGCGCTTTTACTGCCGCAATGTCTATATCGGGAAAAAGCAGCTGCCCCAGAACTGCCTCACGGTCACAACCAACGGCAACACCGTCACCTTCACCCGCGACCAGGGCAAAGGCAGGTCCATCACCTATTCCTTCTGACCCGGCAGCCGCCACCTGACCCGGCGGAGATTCGCACTATTTCACTCTTGAGGGACGTCCAGATAAGGCGCCCAGGTATAGGGTGGAGAGTGCAATGAAACCTGTTGTGTTACTGATCGGGAAGCTGCCGCATGTGATCGGCAATGTGGCCGAGCAGCTGGATCATCTGCCGATCCAATGGCTTGGCGCGCACGACCATTCCGAGGTGGTGCGCCAGCTGGAGACCGAACCGCGCATCGCCTGCGTGATCATGGGGGCCGGGCTGGACGACCAGATCCGCGGCGATCTGATCGGCATCATCGCGTCGCTGCGTCCGGACGTCTGCATCCACCTCAAGGACCGCGCCTCGGGGCCGGAAGGGCTGGTGCCCTTCGTCGAACGGGTGGTGCAGATGGAAGTGCTGCCGCAGTACCACAGCACGGTCATGGCGCCGGACTAGGCGGCGGTCTCCTTCGCCTATCCGATTGACCCCACGCCACCTTTGACAGCTTTCCGGCGGGCCGCCAGTCTGCCCGCAGGAGGACATGATGCCGCTGGAACTGCTGCTGGCCCTGGTCGCGGGCGGGATATCCGGAATTGCCATACTGCTGCACCTGACCGGGCGCTCCCGTCAGGCCGTTCTGACCGCTGCCAGCGCCCGGTCCGCCTGGCAGCGCCACTTTCCCAATGACAGCGTTGTCGACGTGCTGCCCGCCGCCAGCGGCCAGGCGGCGCTGGTGCTGACAGAGGGCGGCCCCGGATTGCTCTGGGCCTTCGGCGCCGACACCGTTGGCCGCCACCTGGCCGCCGGCCAGGTTCGCGAGACCGGCACCGGACTGCGCTTTGAGTTCAACGACTTCGCCGCCTCCGGCCTCTCCCTCGCCTTGCCGGAAAGCGAGCGGCAGCAGTGGATGGCGCTGATCAAAACCCCAGCGGAGACCGCATGACCGGAGAGATTTCCTACCCTGACGCGACCCAGCTGGCGGTGCCGTTCTTCATCGCCGCGATCCTCGCCGAATTCCTGTGGATCGCCCTGAAGAAACGCGGCGGCCGGTATGAGACCCGCGATGCGGTCACCTCCCTCATCATGGGCGCGGGCAGCGTCGCCGAAGGGCTGCTGCTGGGTTTCATCGCCTGGGGCTTCCTGATGGCCCTGTGGCAGCTGACACCGCTGGACATGGGCACCTCGCTCTGGGCGGTGCTGGCCTGTTTTGTGCTGGACGACCTGCGCTATTACTGGGTGCACCGCTTGGGCCACCGGGTGCGCTGGGTCTGGGCGTCGCACGTGAATCATCACTCCAGCCAGCACTACAACCTGACCACCGCGCTGCGGCAGACCTGGACCGGCACCTTCACCTTCATGATGGTGGTGAAGGCACCGATGGTGCTCTTGGGGTTCCACCCGGCGCTGGTGCTGTTCTGCGGCGGGCTGAACCTGATCTACCAGTTCTGGATCCACACCGAGGCGGTCAGCCGCCTGCCCCGCTGGTTCGAAGCGGTGATGAACACCCCCAGCCACCACCGCGCCCACCATGGCCGCAATCCGCGCTATCTGGACTGCAATTATGCCGGCGTGTTCATCATCTGGGACAGGAGGTTCGGCACCTTCGTGCCGGAACAGGACCACGACCGCCCCGACTACGGGCTGGTCCACAACATCGCCACCTTCAACCCGCTGCGGGTGGCCTTCCATGAATGGGTCGGCATTTTCAGGGACATGGCCCAGCCCGGCCTGACCCTGAAGCAGCGGCTGCTCTATGCCTTTGCTCCGCCCGGCTACAGCCATGACGGCAGCCGCGACACCTCTGCCGGGATCAAGGCCGCGCATCTGGCCCGCCACCCGGAGGACGCGGGCACCCCTGGCTTCGGCGGCTGACCAGCGGCCCTGCGGCGGCCGGATCGTTCAAATTTGATCTTTAATCCCCTCTCAACCCTTTTGCGGCAACCTGCGGGGAGCATCATACTGTCCCCAACTTTGCGGCAAACAGGGCTCCAGCAGCACATGAACAAACGAAACGCCAAGGCAGATCTTCCCGAAGGGGCCGATAGCCCGCTGAATGCGGCGGTGGCCGGACGCGACCGCTCGACGCTGGACATGGTGGAAGACGCCGTGCGGCACAATCAGACTGTGCTGGCCTACCAGCCCGTCATGCAGGCAATGGCGCCGCATGGTGTCGCCTTCTACGAGGGCTACATCCGGGTGCTGGACCCCACCGGCCGGGTGATCCCGGCCCGCGAATTCATGCATGTGGTCGAGGACAAGGAGATCGGCCGCGAGATGGACTGCCTGGCGCTGCAGCACGGGCTGAAGGCGCTGGAGAATTACCCGCAGGTGCGCCTGTCGGTGAACATGTCCGCCCGCTCCATCGGCTACCGGCGCTGGCAAAAGGTGCTGGACCGCTTCCTGAACCGTGATGCCAGCCTGGCCGAACGGCTGGTGCTGGAAATCACCGAAGCCTCCGCAATGGCGGCGCCGGAACTGGTGATCGACTTCATGGACCGGATGCAGAAGCACGGGATTGCCTTTGCGCTCGACAATTTCGGCGCCAGCACCACCGCGATCGGCCATTTCCGCCAGTTCTTCTTTGACGCGGTCAAGATCGACGGCCAGTTCGTGCGCGGCATTCACGCCAGCCACGACAACCAGGCAGTGGTCCGCGCGCTGATCGGCATTGCCAAGCAGTTCGACATGTTCGTCGTGGCGGAATCGGTCGAAAGCCAGGCGGACGCGGAGTTCCTGGTGGAAAACGGCGTCGACTGCCTGCAGGGCTACCTGTTCGGCGCCCCCTCTGTCACCCCGCCCTGGATCGAAGAGATGAAGCGGCAGGAAGCCGGCTGACCCCCAAGCGCACTGCCGCCTACAAGACACGGCAGCCCCGCCGCCGCCCCCGTGCGGAGGGGGCCGCCTGGGGCATCCGGTGCTGCGGCGGCCTTCCGCCTGCCGGTTCCAGCCCCTGACAGCAAGGCGGCTGCGATTGGCGCCCGCACAGCAAAAGCCTCAGCATCCGGCCTGCCTGCCGGCATTTGCGCCAGTCTTTTCAACGGCTTTGCCGGCGCCGCCGGGGCTGACCCGCAGCGGGCAGCATTGCTGCTTTGCAGCATCACCGCCCCCGGCTGACGGAAATCCTGCCGTTCTGGACGTATCTCGCGGTTGACTCTGCCGCACCCCCTGAGACACGCTGTCAATTGCTGCACGTGCAGCAATAGATTATGTCGGGACCCGGAGTGACCGGGAAAGATTCTTGCGCGGACGCCTGTCCAGGCGTGTGCCCAGGCTTTCCCGGAAGACCTGAATTGATGGCAGAGGACCAGAAATCAATGACCAATGTTGTAATCGCATCCGCCGCGCGCACCGCCGTCGGCTCCTTTGGCGGCTCGTTCGCCAACACCCCCGCCCATGACCTGGGCGCCGCGGTGCTGGAAGCCGTGGTGGAACGCGCCGGCGTGGACAAATCCGAAGTGTCCGAAACCATCCTGGGCCAGGTGCTGACCGCGGCGCAGGGCCAGAACCCGGCCCGCCAGGCCCACATCAACGCGGGCCTGCCCAAGGAAAGCGCTGCCTGGGGCATCAACCAGGTGTGCGGCTCCGGCCTGCGCGCCGTGGCTCTGGGCGCACAGCACATCCAGCTGGGCGATGCCTCCATCGTGGCGGCCGGCGGCCAGGAAAACATGACCCTGAGCCCCCATGCCGCGCACCTGCGCGCCGGCCACAAGATGGGCGACATGAAGTACATCGACACCATGATCCGCGATGGCCTGTGGGACGCCTTCAACGGCTACCACATGGGCCAGACCGCCGAGAACGTGGCCGAGCAGTGGCAGATCTCCCGCGATATGCAGGACGAATTCGCCGTTGCCTCGCAGAACAAGGCGGAAGCGGCGCAGAAGGCGGGCAAATTCGCCGATGAGATCGCGGCCTTCACCGTCAAGCACCGCAAGGGTGAGACCGTGGTGGACCAGGACGAGTACATCCGCCACGGCGCCACCATCGAAGCGATGCAGAAACTGCGCCCGGCCTTCACCAAAGACGGCTCGGTCACCGCAGCCAACGCCTCCGGCCTCAATGACGGCGCCGCCGCCACCCTGCTGATGAGCGCTGACGAAGCCGAGCGCCGCGGCATCGAGCCGCTGGCCCGCATCGCCTCCTACGCCACTGCCGGCCTGGATCCGTCGATCATGGGCGTCGGCCCGGTCTATGCCTCGCGCAAGGCGCTGGAGAAAGCCGGCTGGTCGGTCAACGACCTGGATCTGGTCGAAGCCAACGAAGCCTTTGCCGCCCAGGCCTGCGCGGTGAACAAGGACATGGGCTGGGATCCGTCGATCGTGAACGTGAACGGCGGCGCGATTGCCATCGGCCACCCGATCGGCGCCTCCGGCTGCCGGGTGCTGAACACCCTGCTGTTCGAAATGAAACGCCGCGGCGCCAAAAAGGGCCTCGCCACTCTTTGCATCGGCGGCGGCATGGGCGTTGCGATGTGCGTTGAGCGCCCGTAACCGGCGCAAAACCGCAAAAAGTGAAGGACGCCCTCGCGGCGTCCTTTTTCTTTTACAATCAAAGGCTATACTGCAACTGCAGCAAGACCTGCGCGGCGGGTGCGACAATTTTCACGCGGCACCGCAGAAATTCCCTGCGCAATATTGTTGCTCCCTCGCAGTGAAAACTGTAGCAAGATTACCAAGTGACCAATACTGGAGGATTCTCGAATGGCACGTACTGCACTCGTCACCGGCGGTTCCCGCGGCATCGGCGCAGCAATTTCCCAGGCGCTGAAGGCGCAGGGCTGCAATGTGGCTGCGACCTATGCCGGCAATGACGAAGCCGCGGCAAAATTCACCGAGGAAACCGGCATCAAGACCTACAAGTGGAACGTCGGCAGCTATGAGGACAGCGCTGCAGGCATCGCCAAGGTCGAAGAGGAAATGGGCCCGATCGACATCGTGGTGGCCAACGCCGGCATCACCCGCGACGCGCCGTTCCACAAGATGACGCCGCAGCAGTGGCAGGAAGTGATCGACACCAACCTGACCGGCGTGTTCAACACCGTGCACCCGATCTGGCCCGGCATGCGCGAGCGCAAGTTCGGCCGCGTCATCGTGATCTCCTCGATCAACGGCCAGAAGGGCCAGTTCGCGCAGGTGAACTATGCCGCCACCAAGGCCGGCGATCTGGGCATCGTGAAGTCGCTGGCCCAGGAAGGCGCCCGCGCCGGCATCACCGCCAACGCGGTCTGCCCCGGCTATATCGCCACCGAAATGGTGATGGCGGTGCCGGAGAAGGTGCGTGAATCGATCATCGGCCAGATCCCGGCCGGCCGTCTGGGCGAGCCGGAAGAGATCGCCCGCTGCGTGGCCTTCCTGGCTTCCGACGACTCGGGCTTCATCAACGGCTCGACCATCTCCGCCAACGGCGCGCAGTTCTTCGTCTAAACTGTTCCAGCAGTTGAAACGGCAAGGGCCGGTCCATCTGGACCGGCCCTTTTCCTATCCCGTAAGTGCCTCTTTCTCGAAATCAGAGCGCGCTCAGGCCCAGCGGGAAACCTTGGGGCGGAGGGCCGGCACCGGCTTCTTGCCGAACAGCCAGGTCCAGGCCCGTTTCAGCACCTGGCCGCGTTCGGCGTGGGCGCGGGCCATGGCGGACTTCACGGCGGCATCAGCAGAATATTCCAGCATTTCAGGCCTCCTTTCGGATCAGTATCCTTTACCTGCACCCAATATGAGGACGTTCCGTCAATCGCACAAACGAGACTTTGCAGAGCTTCAGTTAAGGTATACTTATGTGACTATGACTGATCGCCTGCCACCCCTCACCGCTCTGCGCGCCTTTGATGCCGCTGCCCGCCACATGTCCTTTGCCAAGGCGGCGGAGGAGCTGAACGTGACCCCTGCGGCGCTGTCCTTTCAGATCAAGTCGCTGGAGGAGCATTTGGGCCAGCCGCTGTTCCGCCGCCTGAACCGGGCGGTGGAGCTGACCGAGGCGGGCAAGACGCTGGCGCCCGGCGCCGCCGAAGGGTTCGAGGCGCTGACCGCCGCCTGGCGCTCTGTGCGGCGGCTGCAGGACAACACCACGCTGACGGTGACGGCCGGGCCGGGGCTGACGGCGAAATGGCTGGCGCCGCGGCTGTATGAATTTGCCCGCGCCCATCCGGAGATCGACCTGCGGTTCTCCGCCACCCTGCGGATGCTGGATTTTGTCCGCGATGACGTCGATGTGGCGATCCGCTTCGGCTATGGCCCGGATGAGGGGCTGTATGTGCTGCCGGTGCCGCCGGAATGGGTGACGCCGGTGATGTCGCCGGAGCTGGCCGAGCGCTACACCACGCCGGAAAGCCTGATGGAGGCGCCGCTGATCTTTGACGAATCCATCGACTTTCTCGACCCGCCCTGCGACTGGCCGGCCTGGTTCCGCACCCAGGGCATCAATTTCACCCCCACCCACGGCTCGCATTTCTCGCAAGCCGACCACGCGATTGATGCCGCGGTTGCGGGCGCCGGCGTGGCGCTGGGGCGGCGCGGCATGGCGATCACCGACCTGCACGCCGGGCGGCTGGTGGCGCCGTTCAAGACCGCGATCGAAACCAAGGCGCATTTCCGGTTCCTCTGCTCGCCGGGCACCGAAAACCGGCCGCAGATCGCAGCGTTCCGCGACTGGTTTGTTGCCGAGATCGAAAAAACCGCCTACGTCTCGGAGGCTTTCGAGATCATTCCAGTTGAGGACATCCCGCCGCCATGACCAAGACCCGCGCGACCGCCATCGGCTTTATCGCTGTTCTGTTGTGGTCGCTGCTGGCGCTGCTGACGGTGGGGTCGGAGCCTGCCCCGCCGCTGTTGCTGAATGCGCTGTGTTTCACCGTCGGCGGCACCTTGGGGATCATCTGGACCGCGGCAGCGGGCAAGCTGAAGCAGCTGCGCCATGTGCCGGTGCGGGTCTACATCTTCGGCACGCTGGGGCTGTTCGGCTATCACGCGCTGTATTTCTCGGCGCTGCGGCTGGCACCGGCGGCGGAGGCCGGGCTGATCGCCTATCTGTGGCCGCTGCTGATCGTGCTGTTCTCCGGCCTGCTGCCCGGCGAAAAGCTGAAAGCGGGGCATCTGATCGGGGCCGGCCTGGGCTTTGCCGGGGCCGCCACCATCATTTCCGGCGGCGGCGAGGGGTTTCAGGCGCAGTATCTGCCGGGCTACGGGCTGGCGCTGCTGTGCGCGCTGACCTGGTCCGGCTATTCGGTGCTGTCGCGGCTGGTGGGCGGGGCGCCGACCAGTTCGGTTGCTGTGTTCTGCCTGGCCACTGCGGCAGCCTCCTGGGGGCTGCATTTCGCGCTGGAGGAAACGGTCTGGCCCGCGGGCACGCTGGGCTGGGTCTCGACCCTGCTGCTGGGCCTCGGGCCTGTCGGGCTGGCGTTCTACGTCTGGGACATCGGCGTCAAGCAGGGCGACATCCAGATGCTGGGAACCAGCTCCTACGCCGCGCCCTTGCTGTCGACGCTGATCCTGGTGCTGGCAGGGATTGCCGCGGCCTCCTGGGGGCTGGCGCTGGCCGCAGCGCTGATCACCGGCGGGGCGCTGATTGCGGCGCGGGCCAGCGCCGGCAAGTAGCCACGGAATGCCCCTTGAAATGAAAGGAGGGCCGCCGCGCTGGCAGGCCCTCCGTACTACTGTGCCGGGTTATCCGTCCCGGCGGGAACTCTTCAGACTGCTTCAGCAGTCAGGCGCTCAATCTCTTCCTTAAGCTTGAGCTTTTGCTTTTTCATTGCTGCGATTTCCAGGTCGTCGCTACTGGGGTGTCGTTGGGCCTGTTCCACTTCCATGCTCAGATGCTCGTGCTTCTTCTTAAGTTCGGTCAGATGCGAGCTGAGGCTCATGGCAACCCTCCTTTATTGAGCTAGATGTGTTTGACTTAAAGAGTGGAGCACATGTTCACGCATCTGTCACGCTGCAGCCGCACGATTTTTGTCATGAAATTTTCATATCGGCTATGCGCCGCGCATTTTGCCGCAGGGCAGAGCGCGTTTATGCAGAAACCTGCACATTTGGATTCTCCAAAGGTTGAATCCGGCGCGCGCCACCCCTAAATTTGCGCCGCCGGGAAACCCGCCCTAACCCGGCCAGGGCAAGGCGGCGCCGTCGCGCAGAACGGCGCGGATTTCGGGGCGGTAGCTCTCTCCGTCACGCTCATGCCGGGCGCCTTCATGCAGAATCAGCGGCGCGTGCAGCCGGAAATCCGCCCGCCCGCCCTTGCGCGCGCGCAGGATCACCAGCTCAGCAGCGCGGCCCGTGCGCGGCGCCAGCGGCAGCACCTCCACCGAGCCCAGGACCCCGCTGCAGCCCGCCAGCATGTCCGGCAGCCGGTCGGCGCGCTGGATCATGTGCAGGTACCCCTTGGGCGCAAGGCGGCGGGCGGCGGCAGCGATCCAGTCCGCCAGCGGCGTGCCCTCCCCCAGGGCCACCTTGCGGCCGTCGTCGCGGGCCGGACTGTGGGCGCCGGCCTTGTAATAGGGCGGATTGGCGATGACGTGGTGGAACTGGCGCTGCTTCAAGGCCTCCGGCAGGGCCGCAAGGTCGGCCTCGAAAACCTCCGCATCCTGACTGTTGGCCGCGGCGTTGCGGCGGGCGAGATCGGCATAGGGCGCCTGCAGCTCCACCCCGGCCAGCGCCAGCCCCGGCACCCGCGCGCCGAGGCACAGAAGCGCCTGCCCCGCGCCGCAGCCGAGCTCCAGCACGGCCTCCCCCACCCGCGCGGGAACGGCGGCCGCAAGCAGCACCGGGTCGACGCCGGCGCGGTAGCCGCGCGCGGGCTGCCACAGCTGCACCCTGCCGCCAAGGAAACCGTTGCAGCTCAGCTGGTCTTCGGGGAACCCGCTCATCGTCCCAGCGGGATTTCGTTGTCGCGCATCACCACCAGGGCGGCGTCGTAGTCATCCTCGTGAACCATCAGACGGCGCGGGAAAATTCCGATCCCGCCTTCCAGGATGCTCATATTTACGTCCATTTGAAAGCAGTCTATATCCTCTCCCTCAAGGAGGGCGGAGGCAAAGGCCATGATCGTCGGATCGGTGCTGCGCAGAAGCTCTTTCATGGGGATGGATCTAAGGGCAAGCCGTCCCCCTTGTCGAGACTTGCGAGCGGGAAAGTGATGGACCAAGTGATGACCAAGAAGCCGCACGAAATGCTGGCCGCCACGCTGAGCCAGGAACTGGATGCGGTGAATGCGCTGATCCGGACCCGGATGGCCTCCAAACATGCGCCGCGCATCCCCGAGGTGACCGCGCATCTGGTCGAGGCGGGCGGCAAGCGGCTGCGGCCGATGCTGACGCTGGCGGCGGCGCGGCTGTGCGGCTACGAGGGCGACCATCACCTGAAACTGGCGGCGACGGTGGAGTTCATCCACACCGCCACCCTGCTGCATGACGATGTCGTGGACGAAAGCGCCCAGCGGCGCGGCCGCCCGACCGCAAACCTGCTGTGGGACAACAAGAGCTCGGTGCTGGTGGGCGACTACCTGTTTGCCCGCAGCTTCCAGCTGATGGTGGAGACCGAGAGCCTGCGGGTGCTGGATATCCTGGCCAATGCCTCCGCGACCATTGCCGAGGGCGAGGTGCTGCAGATGACCGCGGCCTCGAACCTGAAGACGGATGAGGACGTCTATCTGCAGGTGGTGCGCGGCAAGACCGCAGCGCTGTTCTCGGCCGCGACCGAGGTGGGCGGGGTGATTGCCGGGGCGCCGGAGGAACAGGTGAAGGCGCTGTTCGAGTACGGCGATGCGCTGGGGATTGCCTTCCAGATCGCCGATGACCTGCTGGACTACCAGGGCGACAGCAAGGCCACCGGCAAGAACGTCGGCGACGACTTCCGCGAGCGCAAGCTGACCCTGCCGGTGATCAAGGCGGTGGCGCAGGCGACGGACGAGGAGCGCGCCTTCTGGACCCGCACCATCGAGAAGGGCAAGCAGGAAGACGGCGACCTGGAGCAGGCGCTGGCGCTGATGGCGAAATACAAGACGCTGGAAGCCACCCGCGAGGATGCCCATGGCTGGGCCGCCAAGGCGCGGGCGGCGCTGGAGGTGCTGCCCGATCACGAGATCCGCACCATGCTAAGCGATCTGGCGGATTACGTGGTGTCGCGGCTGAACTGATACCCGGCAAGGGGCTTTGCCCCTCGCGCCTGCAGCGCTCACCCCAGAGTATTTTTGCAAAGAAGAAGCGGGCGGGCGGTGCGGCGCCGGGCGTCAACGCGGCGCCTGGCCCAGCGGCAGGTAAGCATCTTTGATGCGAAGTCCCGCAGGCGGGAGATCCCTGTGCTCTGCGCAGCGCGTCAGGTCAGGGTGACCGCGCTGCACCACCATTCGGGATGTTCCGCCCCGATCTCATAGGCCGCCATATGGGCGGCCTTTTTCGTGGGATAGAGCGCATAGCAGGTGGCACCGGAGCCGGACATGCGGGCCAGCAAAGACTGGCGGGAGTTGCGCAGATCGGAAAGCACCCGCGCGATTCCAGGTGCAACGGTGATGGCCGGGGCCTCCAGGTCGTTGCGCTGCTCTGCCAGCCAGGCGGCGCAGTCTTCACCTGAGGTGAAGGACAGGATGTCCTGGGGCATTGGCGGGTTGTCGCGGGAGGCCAGCGCGGAAAACACCGGGCCAGTGGGCACATGCACGCCCGGATTGACCAGCAGCGCATGCAGTTCCGGCAGCTCGACCGGAGTGACCCGCTCACCGATGCCCTGCATCCGGGCGGCGCGGGCGGCCATGCAGACCGGCACATCGGCGCCCAGCGACAGGGGCAGGCCTTCGGCGATAACGGCGCCTTGCCCGGCCAGCGCGCGCAGAACCGCGGCGGCATCCGATGACCCGCCGCCGATGCCCGCGCCATGGGGCAGCTGTTTGTTCAGGCTGATCCGCCCGGTCCAGCCTGCGCCTTCGGCGGCCTGCCACACCAGGTTGCGCGCGTCCGCGGGCACCCCCTCCGCGAACAGGCCGGAGACCTCCAGCGACAGCCCCGCCCCCGGTTCGAGCGCCAGCCGGTCGCCGGCATCTGCAAAGGCCACCAGCGAATCCAGCAGGTGATAGCCGTCCTCGCGGCGGCCGGTCACATGCAGGGTCAGGTTGATCTTGGCGGGTGCAAAGACCTCAGCCGCCATTGGCGACCTTCAGGGGCTGGGCGCCCTCTTCGGCCAGAACCGCGTCAAGGCCGATTTCCAGCTTGCGGCGGATGCGTTCGGGGTCGGCTTCGCCGTCGGTATCTTCCGGGTCGATGAAGGAGAGCGCGCGCTTCCACTGGAATTCCGCCTCGCGCTCGCGGCCCACGGCCCAGTAGACATCGCCCAGGTGGTCATTGACCACCGGGTCCACCGGCATCAGCTCCACCGCGCGCTCCATATGGTCGACGGCCTCGTCGAAGCGGCCCATGCGGTAGAGCACCCAGCCCAGGCTGTCGACGATGAAGCCGGAGTCGGGGCGCGCCGCGACGGCGCGTTCGATCATGTCCAGCGCCTCGTCCAGCTTGCTGCTTTTCTCGACCAGCGAATAGCCGAGGTAGTTCAGCACCTGCGGCCGGTTCGGATCCAGCTCCAGCGAGGCCCGGAAGTCGGCCTCGGCCTGCGGCCACTGGTCCAGCCGCTCGTGGCAGATGCCGCGGGCGTAATACAGGAACCAGCGGCTGCCGGAATCCGCGGGCGTCTTGTCCAGCGCCTTGTCATAGGCGCGGGCGGCGGCGGCGTAATCCTCCTGCTGGCGCAGCAGGTCGCCGAGGCTGATGTAGACGCTCGGCTGATCGGGGTAATCGCGGGCCAGCTTCTCCAGCACCTCGATTGCGGCGTCCGGTTTGGCGGCGCGGCGCAGCGCTTCGGCCCGGCCCATTTCGGCGGCGTGGTAATCCGGGTGGCCGGCAGGCACCTGCTTGTAGGTGGCAACCGACAGCTCATAGCGGCCCAGCTGGTCCAGCAGCCCCGCGCTGAGCAGGATGGCGTCCACATGGTCCGGGCGCAGCGAGGCCGCCATGCGGGCATACATCAGCACGTAATCATTGGCGGTATCGCCGTTCAGCGCCGCACCGAGGGTGAAGAACACCTCGGCGATGCCGTCCTGCGGGCTGGGGGCGATGGTGTAGGCCAGGGTTTCACCGGCGGCGAGCTGCGCGTCGAGCGCCTCCAGCCCCGGGTCGAGGCTGCTGCCGAAGGCATCGGCCAGCGCCTCGCGGGCATCATCGTTGCGGCCCAGCTGCGACAGGATCTGCACCCGCGCCACCGCGGCGCGGCGGCTGAGGGTGGCAAGGCGCCCGTCCTCGGCGGCAAACAGGTCCTCTGCCCCGCCGTAATCCCCGGCAGAGGCCAGCGCCAGGGCGCGGTGATAGAGCACGAAGGGTTTCAGGCTGCCGTCCTTGGCAAGCCGGTCAAACGCCGTAAGCGCGCTGGAAACGGACCCCGCGCCGACATGCGCCCAGCCCTCCAGCAGGCCGTCCACCAGCGGGTGGATCGCGTCCCGCTCCAGATCCCGGTCCAGAATTGCCTGGAAGTCGCCGTCGGAAGCAAGACCGCCGGCCAGGACGATATTGGCCACCTGGCTGCGGGCGCCGGCCTGGCGCAGCCGTTCCGCCACCGGCACGGCCAGATCGGCCTTGCCCATGGCGAGCTGGGCGAACACCACGTTCTCCATCAGCAGCGGGTTCTGCGGGTCGCGCGCCAGCGCCTGGGTGTAATAGATCGCAGCGGCGGCGAAGTCGCTGTCATAGGTCGCGGCCCGTCCGGCCAGGTAGGATCCCGCCAGTCCTTCGGCCTGCACGGCGGGTGCGGCGGCGGCGGCCATCAGGGCCGCACAGGACAGGGTGCGAAGAATGGATACGGGCACTGGGGACCCCCTTACGGTTTACTGCTCTTTGCTCTTGTAAGAAAGCGTAGTGCGGCGCCCGTCAACACGCAATGGGGCGGTCCGAGGACCGCCCCATAAAATCCGGCAAAAGCCCGCCGGAAACCTAACGTTCCCGTTACATGTTCGGGTAGTTCGGGCCGTCGCCGCCCTGCGGCGTGGTCCAGGTGATGTTCTGGGACGGGTCCTTGATGTCGCAGGTCTTGCAGTGGACGCAGTTCTGGAAGTTCACCACGAACTCCGGCTTGCCGTCCTTTTCCACCACCTCGTAGACCCCGGCCGGGCAGTAGCGCTGCGCCGGTTCCGCGTATTTCGGCAGGTTGACCGCAATCGGCGTGTCGGCATTGCCCAAGCGCAGGTGGCAGGGCTGGCTTTCCTCGTGGTTGGTCATCGAGAAGCTGACGTTGGTCAGACGGTCGAAGGACAGCACGCCATCGGGTTTGGGATAGTCGATCGGCTTGTGCTTGGAGGCTTCCTCGGTCGACTGGGCGTCGTTCTTGCCGTGGCCCAGGGTGCCGAAGAAGGAGAAGCCGAACAGGTTGTTGGTCCACATGTCCAGGCCGCCCAGCGCCAGCGAGGCGGTGAGGCCCCACTTGGACCACATCGGCTTGACGTTGCGGACCATCTTCAGGTCCTTGCCGATGGCGCCTTCGCGCACGTCGGTTTCGTAAGCTGTCAGCTCGTCGCCCGAACGCTCTGCCTTGATCGCGTCATAGGCGGCTTCAGCCGCGGCCTTGCCCGACAGCATCGCGTTGTGGTTGCCCTTGATGCGCGGCACGTTGACCATGCCCGCGGAGCAGCCCAGCAGCGCCACGCCCGGCGCCACCAGTTTCGGCATCGACTGCCAGCCGCCCTCGGTGATGGCACGGGCGCCATAGGCCACGCGCTTGCCGCCCTTCAGCAGGTCGGCAACCACCGGGTGGTGCTTGAAGCGCTGGAATTCCATGTAGGGGAACAGGTGCGGGTTCTTGTAGTTCAGGTGCACCACGAAGCCCACGTAAACCTGGTTGTTGTCCAGGTGGTAGATGAACGAGCCGCCGCCCGCGTTGGAGCCCAGCGGCCAGCCCATGGTGTGGGTGACGGTGCCTTCCTTGTGCTTGGCCGGGTCGATCTCCCAGATCTCTTTCATGCCGACGCCGTATTTCTGCGGCTCCTTGCCGTCGGAGAGGCCGAATTTGGCAATCACTTCCTTGGACAGCGAGCCGCGCACGCCTTCGCCCAGGAAGACATATTTGCCGTGCAGCTCCATGCCGGGCTCATAGGCCGGGCCAGGGGTGCCGTCGGGGTTCTTGCCGAATTCGCCGGCAACCACGCCCTTCACTTCGCCGTTGTCGCCATAGACCAGTTCCGAGCAGGCCATGCCCGGGAAGATCTCGACGCCCATTTCCTCGGCCTGCTCTGCCATCCAGCGGCAGACGTTGCCCATGGAGACGATGTAGTTGCCGTGGTTGTTCATCAGCGGCGGCATCGGGAAGTTGGGGATGCGGACCTTGCCGGCCTCGCCCAGCATCAGGAAATTGTCTTCCTTGACTTCCACGTTCAGCGGCGCGCCCTTTTCCTTCCAGTCGGGGATCAGCGCGTTCAGGCCGCAGGGGTCCAGCACTGCGCCGGACAGGATGTGCGCGCCCACCTCGGAGCCTTTTTCCAGGACCACGACCTGCAGGTCGGCGTCCAGCTGTTTCAGGCGGATGGCCGCAGACAGACCGGCAGGGCCGGCCCCGACGATCACCACGTCGTATTCCATCGCTTCGCGTTCAATCTCGGCCATTTGCGGCGCTCCTTGGCTTTCTGTTCGCTACCGGCCCCACCGGGCGCAATTTTCTGTCGCGGCTGCTTAGCGTTTGGCAGGCCGTGCGGTCAATCCAAACTCCGCGTCAAACACCTGTAAAACAGGCAACTGAGACAAAAAGTGCGTCCATTTTCGTCACTCAAGGATCATTTTCCGCCTCAGGCCGGTCTCCCATCAGGTATCGGGGTCCCTGCCCCTTCTGTGCCGCCCGGTCCTCGGGGTTGTAAAGTTTGCAATTCGGAAGCGAAAGACAGCCGCAGCCTATGCAGCCGTCCAGATTGTCGCGCAGTCTGACCAGGGTTTCGATTCGCTGGTCCAGATGGCTGCGGAAGTTTGCCGAGATGCAGGCCCAATCCTCCTTGGTCGGGGTGCGGCCGCCCGGCAGGCTTTTGAGGAAGCCGCGGATTTCCGGCAGCGAGAAACCGAACTGCTGGGCAATCATGATGAAGCTGAGCCGCCGGATGTCGGCCCGGTGGAAGCGGCGCTGGCCGCCTGCGTTGCGCCAGGGCTCCACCAAACCTTGCGCCTCGTAATAGCGGATGGCGGACACGGCGAGGCCGGTGCGGTCGGCCAGGTAACCGATGGAAATCCCGGCGGACTGGTGCATGACACACTCCCTGAAGAAATCTCTTGAGCTAAAGTTAGGTTTAGGAATTACGGTGAGTCGCATCAACAGGTTTGCTCAACCCGAAAAGGAGATTTCCGATGAGCGCAGTTTTGGAGCACGCAAACATCACCGTCGCCGACCCCAACGGCACCGCCGCCTGGATGGAGAAAGTATTCGGCTGGCATGTGCGCTGGGAGGGCGAGGCAAAGAACGGCGGCTACACCGTGCATGTGGGCGAGGAGAACAGCTATCTGGCGCTCTACACCCCGCGCACCGCGGCCGCAAAAGCGCCGGAAAGCTATGGCATTATCGGCGGGCTGAATCACGTCGCGGTCATCGTCGAGGACCTGGACGCGACCGAGGCGGCGGTGAAGGCCGCCGGTTTCACGCCGATGAACCACGGCGATTACGAGCCGGGCCGCCGGTTCTACTTCCACGACGAGAACGGCATCGAATACGAGGCGGTGCAATATGACTGATCTGCCCGAGGCGGCGCCGATGGCCGCCGCCCTTCACGGCATTTTTCCGCGCAAACCTGCGGAAAACCCGCATAATCTGCCCGGTTAGGCGGAATTGCAGGCGGCCGGCCCCTGCGGCCACTTGAAATCGGGCGCAGGATTGGGTCAGGTATTTGTCAACCGGACCGGAGGCCCCGCGGCACAAGCTGCGGGGCTGCGGTTTTCATAGAGACAAGAACAAAAGAGCGACCTGGACCAATCACATGGAAAAGATCCCGATGACCCCGGCGGGTTTCGCCGCCCTGGAAAGCGAACTGAAGAACCTGAAATCCGTCGAGCGCCCGGCCATCATCCAGGCGATTGCCGAAGCGCGCGAGCTGGGCGATCTGTCGGAAAACGCCGAATACCACTCGGCCCGCGAAAAGCAGTCTTTTATCGAGGGCCGCATCAAGGAGCTGGAAGGCATCCTGTCGCTGGCCGATGTGATCAACCCGGCCAAACTGTCCGGCGCCATCAAGTTCGGCGCCAAGGTGACGGTGGTGGACGAGGACACCGACGAGGAGAAGACCTGGCAGATCGTCGGCGAGCATGAGGCCAACATCGAAGCGGGCCTGCTGAACATCAAGTCCCCGATCGCCCGCGCCTTGATCGGCAAGGACGAAGGCGACAGTGTGGAAGTGCGCACGCCCGGCGGCGAGCGCGCCTACGAGATTCTCAAGATCGTCTATTCCTGATCCGCAAGGGCAGAGTGGTCATGACAGGCTCCAGCAGCAGTCCGGGTTCCAGCCCGAAACCAGGCGGCACCCAGCCGCTGCGGCGCCTTGACGGCCCCGCGGCCGCCAATGGCCTGGGCGGTGCGGAGCTGGTGGCCATCGGGCTGGGGGCGCTTTGGCTGCTGGCGGCGGCTGGCTTCTATCTGTTTGCGCCGGAAGATGCGGGTCTGTCGCAGTGGGCGGATCTGATCACCGGCGTGCTGGCGCTGGTGCTGCCGCTGGCGATGCTGTGGGTTGCGGCCTCTGCCGCGCGTTCGGCCCGGGTGATGCGCGAGGAGAGCGAGCAGCTGCAGGCCGCCATCGACGGTTTGCGGCAGAGCTACCTGGCTCAATCCCAGCAGCATGCAGCGGTGGCGGAGACCTCGGTCGCCAAGCGGCTGGAGGAAATCGCCGAGGCCACCCGCAAGACCGAGACCGCATTGGCCACCTTCCACACCAGCCGCCGCGCCAACCCGCTGCGCCCGGCGATCCCGGCAGCGGCGGCAGAGATGACCGCGGCAGACCAGGGCTCGCTGGCGCTTGGCACCCAGGCGGCGGACACCGCGCCGCCGCTGCCCGCCGAGCAGTTCATCCGGGCGCTGAACTTCCCGGAAACCGCCGAGGACGAGGAAGGATTTGCCGCCCTGCGCGCGGCGCTGCGCGACCGCAAGGCGGCGCAGGTGATCCAGGCGGCGCAGGATGTGCTGACGCTGCTCAGCCAGGACGGCATCTACATGGACGACCTGCGCCCCGACATGGCCCGGCCCGAGATCTGGCGCCAGTTCGGCCAGGGCGCGCGCGGCCGCGCGGTGGCCGCGCTTGGCGGTGTGCGCGACCGCACCTCATTGGCGCTGACCGCGGCGCGGATGAAGCAGGACCCGATCTTCCGCGATGCCGCGCATCACTTCCTGCGCCGCTTCGACCAGATGTTTGCGGACTTCGAGGCTGAGGCCACCGACGGCGAAATCTCCGCGCTCGGCAACACCCGCACCGCCCGCGCCTTCATGCTGCTGGGCCGGGTGGCCGGGACCTTCGACTGATCAGGGCGGCCCTGGCGGGCCGCTGCCTCCCCTCTTGGCGGCAAGACCGCCTGCCGGGCAGCGGGACACGAGTATTTCTGGAAAGATGAAAAGACGGATGCTTCGCCGCGCGCCAGCGCGGCGCCGGGCCCAACGGCGGGCAAGCATCTGTGATGCGCCGGATCGCGGGCGGGAGCGCTCCGCCTACATGGCGAAGCTGCCGTAGGGGATGAAGCGGACCGGGTCGCCGGGCTTGATCTCCGCGGCGCCGTCGCCGAGTTCCACCAGGCCCTCGGCCCAGCTGAGGCCGCTGATGCGGCCGGAGCCTTCGGATTTGAACACCTCCGCGCGGCCGTCCCGCACCCGCGCCCGCAAGTACTCCCGGCGGCCCGGTTTCTTGCGCTTTTCAAAACCGGCCGGGACATCAAACGCCTGCGGTTCCTGCCAGCCTGCCCCCGCCATCAGCCCCATTGCGGGCCGGGCAAAGATCAGCGTGCACACGAGGGCGGCCACCGGGTTGCCCGGCAGCCCGAAAACCGGCGTGCCCTGCCACATGCCCAGCGCCAGCGGGCGGCCCGGTTTCAGCGCGATGCGCCATTCCTGCATCGCCCCCGCCTCACGCAGGAGCGCCGACATGTGATCCTCATCCCCGGCAGAGGCGCCGCCGGAGGTCAGGATCACATCGGTCTGCGCCGCAGCGCCATCCAGGTGCGCGCGCAGCGCCTCGCGGTCATCCGCCGCCTTGCCCAGGTCCACCGGCACAAAGCCCAGCTGGCGGATCAGCGCCAGCAGCATCGGGCGGTTGGCATCGAAAATCTGCCCTTTGCCGGCGGGTTCCCCGGCCTCGACCAGTTCGTCGCCGGTGGAAAGCACTCCGACCCGCAGCGGCAGCCGCACCGTGAGTTCTGCCAGCCCGGTGGCGGAGGCAAGGGCGAGATCGGCAGGGGTGATGACCCGGCCCGCAGGCAGGATGACCTCATCTGCGCAGACATCCTCACCCGCCTTGCGGGTGTTTGCCCCCTGTTTCAGCGGGCCGTTGAAGGCGATCCGGTTGCCGTCGGTGTTGACGTCTTCCTCCAGGATCACCGTGTCGACGCCTTCGGGCAGCGCGGCGCCTGTCAGGACCCGGATGGCGCTGCCTGCAGGCACGGTTCCGTCAAACGGCACCCCGGCTGCGGCCCGGCCCTGCACCAGCGGCAGCACATGCGGCCCCTCTGCCCTGCCGCCCGCAAAACCATAGCCGTCCACCGCCGTATTGGGCAGCGGCGGGTTGGAGCGTTTGGCCGCCGCCTCCTCTGCCAGCACCCGGCCGAGCGCATTTGCCAGCGGCACGGTTTCGGCACCGGTGACCGGCCCCAGCCTGTCCCTGAGCAGCGCCAGCGCGTCATCCACCGGGGTCCAGTCGACGCCCGCAGGCAGGGCAAAGCAGTCATTACTGAGGGGCGGCGGTGTCAGCCCGCCCTGCTCATCCGAGGCAAGCGCGTTCAATCGGTCTTCGTATCCGGTGCCCAATATCCAGGCCTCCTCTCGTGCGCCCTCAGGTGCAGCAGCCAGCATTGCGGCAAGCTCCTCTGCCGGCAGACGGCTGAGCGCCTGCGACAACAGCCGCATCTGCACCCGGTCGCGGATTTCTTCAGGTCCAGCCGCAGCCATGGCGGACTTCACGGCAGGTTCGATCAATCCTGGCCAAATTTCTGCAAACACTATTTGCGCGTCCTCAACCTTCTCAAACGGCCAGACAGCGGCGTTGTGCCGGAGCCGCAACCGCTGCAGTACCGGCAGCCCCATCAGGGTCTGGCTGCCAACCGTTGGGTTGAAGAACAACTGGAAACAGGAGGAGGCTGCCTTGGCCGCAAGATCCGCGCTGCGCCGTTCGGCCACGTCCTCGTAAGCTATACCTGTCTTGCGGTAAGGAATGTCCGGCCAGGCCTTCTCCTCCGGCTTGCCCCAGAACGGACCGGCGTCGGCAAACTGGCGGTTCATCGCAGAGGCGACTTCAAACCGGTTGTTGCTGCCGTCCTCGGCGTCTTCGATACGCTCTTCCAGCCACTGCCAGAGGGCGAAGGGGTCATCCGAACCGGTGATCCGGCGGGCAAATCCGCGCGGGTAGCCGAAGGGGAAATCAAAAGCCGCCAGCACCCGGCGCCCCGCAGCCTCCTCCTGTTCAAGAAAGCTGCTGATCCGCGTCTCAGCCTCCTGCCGGCTGCGGCAGTAAATCTGCTGCTCAGAGGTCCCGCTGCGTGCCACGCCCAGCCAGATCGCGTCCTTGCTTGGCCGCTGAGACCTGCGCTTGGCTGCAGACCAGTCGACGGCCAGAATGGTCTCAAAGCGGCTCACAGGTCCAACTCGGCGCGGATAAAATCCGCAATCGCCGCCGTGTCGTTCAAATCGAATACCGGGCGGTCCAGATCAAGCGGGGTGTCGCTGGCAACAGCCCGGATGCTGGCATCCCGCGCGGCGATCAGTTCGGTGCCCGCCTCCTGCCGGTAGGCCTCGATTTTGGGATGCGGTTCGCGCTTGTAGCCCTCCACCAGCACCAGGTCGACGGGGTTCAGGCGGGCCAGCAGCTCTGCCAGCGGCGGTTCCCCGGCGCCGCGCAACTCCTGCATGATTGCCACGCGGCCGGCTGAGGCCAGTACCACCTCGGACGCGCCGGCCTGGCGGTGGCGGTAGCTGTCGGTGCCGGGCTGGTCCACATCAGTGGCGTGATGGGCGTGCTTGATGGTGGAAACGGAACATCCGCGGGCGCAAAAGTCCGCCACCAGCCGCTCCATCAGCCCGGTCTTGCCATTGTTCTTCCAGCCGGTGACGCCGTAGATCTTCATTTCAGCAGCGCCTCTGCCCTGGCCAGATCATCCGGCGTGTTGATGTTGAAGAACGGGTCGAAAGGGTCGGCCTCGAACAGCGCCTCGCGGCCGCCGTGCTGGTCGGTCCAGAGCACGACCTTGCGCAGGCCGTCATTCAATGCGGCCCGCAGGTCATCGCGCAGGGCGACGGGCCAGAGGCCGAAGGCCGGGTGCCGGTTGATGCGCTTGCCGCCGCCGGATTTCAGCGCCTCGTCGCCGGTGCGCGGGGTGGTGGCGAGCACCAGCGGCTGTTCCATGCCTTTTGCCGCTGCGGTCAGCCGGGCGACCAGATCCTGCGGGAAGAAAGGCGTGTCGGCGGCGGCGGTGACGATCGTGTCCGCGCCCTGCTCTGCCGCCCAGTCGAGACCGGCCAAGACACCCGCAAGCGGACCGGCGAAGCCTTCGATCGAGTCGGCAATGACCGGCAGGCCCAGATCGGCGAACCGCTCCGGGTCGCCATTGGCGTTGAGCGCGAGGCCTGCGACCTGCGGCGCCAGCCGATCCATCACGCGGGACAGCAGGCTTTGGCCGCCAACCTGCAGCCGCCCCTTGTCGCCACCGCCCATCCGGGTGGCGAGGCCGCCTGCGAGGATTACGCCGAGGGGCTGGGTCATTTGTGGACTCCTTCAAAGACATAGGGGCGGGAAAGAACAGCTGAAAGAGCGAAACACCCCAATAAGAACAGAAAGCCACCCATTCCGAGGAGAAACAAAATGCAGCCGAAAAAACCCGCATAGACTCCAGCGAACACCCATCTGCATTTCTGCACTTTTCTTTGCAGTGCATCGGGAGCGCCAGTCATCCCCCTCAAGATCACTCTCCGTGATACCGATCTGTCCACTACAGACACCCCAAGCTCCGCCGCGACCGGTCCCCAGAACCGGAACATGGCCCAAAACGCCAGAATACTCAGTATGAAAAACGGCCCAAGGACCAGAAGTGCCAGGCCCAACAGACTGGGTGCATGTTCGCTCATTCAATGCCCCTGCGCCCGTCCGCCCCCATGGGCGGGCGCTTCGCTTCCGCCCGCGGACCGGCTCTGCCCTTAGGTTCAATGATCCAGTCATGTTCCCGCACTCTTCCTACGGTGCTTCTTTTCCTCAACCGGCGCGTCTTTCGGATCCATGTCGCGCACCAGCCGCTCCTCTCCCGACAGGCAGATGAACCGCTGGCCGCGCATCCGGCCGATGAGCGTCAGGCCGACCTCGCGCGCAATCTCCACGCCCCAGGCGGTGAAGCCGGAGCGCGAGGCCAGCACCGGGATGCCCATCATCGCGGTCTTGATCACCATCTCCGAGGTCAGCCGCCCGGTGGTGTAGAGGATCTTGTCGGCGGCCTCTGCCTGTTCGGACAGCATCCAGCCGGCGATCTTGTCCACCGCGTTGTGGCGGCCGACATCCTCCATATAGACCAGCGGGCGGTCCCGCCGGCAGAGCACGGTGCCGTGGATGGCGCCGGCCTCCAGATAGAGCGAGGGCGTGCGGTTGATCTTATGCGCCAGCGCGTAGAGCCAGGAGGTGCGGACCTCCGCCTCGGGCAGGCGCACGTCCTCCAGCCCCTCCATCATGTCGCCGAAGACGGTGCCGACTGCGCAGCCGGAGGTGCGGGTCTTCTTCTTCAGCTTTTCCTCGTGGCTGGTTTCCACCGCGGTGCGGACCACCACGGTTTCCAGGTCCTCGTCATAGTCGACACGGGTGACCTCATCCTCGTCGCGCAGCATCCGCTGATTGCGCAGGAAGCCGAGCGCCAAGTATTCCGGGTAGTCGCCGATGGTCATCGCGGTGACAATTTCCTGCGAGTTCAGGAAGATGGTCAGCGGGCGTTCCTCGACCACGGCGATCTCGCTGGCTTCGCCGTGCTGGTCGACGCCGGTGACGGCGCGGGTCAGCCGCGGGTCGGCAACGCCGGGGGCGATCAGATATTCTGACGTGATATCCATACTCACCAATTGCATTCCTTCTGCGTCCGCCGTAGTGCGGTTCAACGCAATCTAGGACGCGCAGATGGCAATCACCACCACCAAATCGGCCTTCTGGAAAGGGTTTCGCGACAGCGCGCCCTTCATCTTCATGGCCTCGCCCTTCGGCTTCCTGTTCGGGGTGCTGGCGGCCGAGGCCGGGCTGATCGTTCCGGAGGCCTTTGCCTTCTCACTGGCGGTCTTTGCCGGCGCCGCCCAGTTCACCGCGCTGCAGCTGATGCAGGAGAACGCGCCGCTGATCATCATCCTGATCTCGGCCCTGGCGGTGAACCTGCGGATGGCGATGTATTCCGCGTCGCTCACACCCTACCTGGGCGATGCGCCGATGTGGCAGCGGGCGCTGGCCGCCTATTTCGTGGTGGACCAGTCCTATGCGCTGTCGATTGTCAAATTCGAAACCGAGCCGGAGATGCCGCTGCTGCAGCGGGTGGCCTATTTCTTTGGCACCAATGGCATCGTGGCGCCCGCCTGGGTGATCGCCACCGCGCTGGGGGCGCTGGTGGGCACCCGGATCCCGGAGAGCTGGGGTGTCGACTTCGTGCTGCCGCTGGCGTTTCTGGCGATGATCGGGCCGATGCTGCGCACGCCTGCGCATGTGGCGGCCTGTTTCGTGGCGGTGGCCACCTCGCTGCCGGCCGCGGCGCTGCCCTATAACCTGGGGCTGATCGTGGCGGGGATTGCCGGCATGGTGGCCGGCGCGCAGGCAGAACTGTGGCTGGAACGGCAGAAGGCCAAGGCGGAGGGCACGAAATGAGCAGCATTCCGGCACCGGTCCTGTGGACCGTGATCATCGGGCTGGCGCTTGGCAGCTACGGCCTGCGCTTTGCCTTCATCGGCTTCATGGGCGGCAAGCCGATTGCGCCCTGGCTGATGCGGCATCTGCGCTATACCGCCGTTGCGATCATCCCGGCGCTGGTGGCGCCGCTGGTGGTCTGGCCCGCCCCAACCGGCGGCGACCCCAGCCTGATGCATTTTGCCGCCGCGGCCGCGACGTTTGCCGCAGGCTATCTGTCCCGCAACGTGCTGATCGGCCTCGGCACGGGCGGGCTGTGCCTGCTGCTGCTGTATCTCGCCGCCTGAGCACTGCCTGCCGGGTCAGAGGACGCGCAGCCTCCGCGCCGGGCAGACAATAGTGGAAGCGCTACTCTGCCGCGTTCAGCGCAGCATCGCTCTTGGCGAGGCCCGCCTGCAGGTCGGCGCTGTCGTTTTCGTAGTAGCGCTCTGTCACCACGCCGGGCAGCTGGCCGAACTGGGCGGACAGCTTCTCGGGGTAGAAGGTGCGGTCGAGGCTCTCGAAACCCGGCACCTGCTGCAGGATGCCGATGGTGGCCTGGGCGCAGTAGGCACCGGGCACCCGGCCGTTGGTCACTGCCAGCTGATAGGCTTTCTGGGCCTGCTCCGGCGTCACCTCAACCCGCTGCACCACCACATGGAAGGTGCTGCGCGCATGGGCGCCGCGGTAGGCTTTCTCGACTGCGGGGGTTATGCCGTAAAGGACGTCGTTCCGCTCCGGCACCACCGAGGCGTAGAACGAGCCTGCCGGATCGAAGATCACCCGTTCGGAGGCGTTGATCATCAGCGACGCGTGGCCGCCCCGCCCGGTGCGGTTGTTGATCATCGTGTAAAGGGTGAGCGTGGCGGGACCAGGGTGGCGGTAGGCCACCTTGGCCAGCGTCCCGGCATCCGCGTTCGGCTGCTGCGGTGCTGCGCAACCCGCAAGCGCCAGCATCACCGCGCCGAGGCAGAGCAGATTGCGCATCATTTCGGTCCGGAAATCAGGAGGCGAAGACAGCCAGGAACAGCGCGAAGAAGACCATCGCAATGCAGAAACGGGTCACGAAGGTCAGGAAGCTGGAGTAGGTCTTTTCCTGAACGGTTGTGTCCATGGTGCCGTGCTGATGTTCAGCCATGTGAGTATTCCCTCAAATTCACGTGCATTTTCCCGGTGATTAGCGGATTTGCCGCGCCCTGTCACCACGTCATTCGGGCGCATCCGGCGCAAATGCCGCCCGAAAACCACAGAATTCCGCCGGGGGTCCCGGCCCTGCGGAACGCGCGCCGAATCGCGCGGCTTACTCCTGCTCGAGGTCCGAGGCGAGGCGGAAGCCGATGCGGTTGGCGGGCGCTTCTTCGCGCGCCTTGGGCACCGTGCGCAGCATCACGTTCAGCTGGCTGACATGCTGTACCAGCTGGGTCCGGGAGCCGTCCGGCTCGCTGCCG
Source organism: Leisingera sp. JC11 (assembly GCF_040704725.1). NCBI lineage: Bacteria > Pseudomonadati > Pseudomonadota > Alphaproteobacteria > Rhodobacterales > Roseobacteraceae > Leisingera > Leisingera sp. JC11. The sequence continues at coordinate 125,591 of NZ_JBFCVS010000007.1, read as the reverse complement.
TAGAAAGTGATGATGTCGGGATCGAAATAGCCCATGCCTTCGATCCTGAGCACGCCGGTATTGCCGCCGGTGAAGCCCATCGCCACCTCGTGCTCGGAATCCAGCTGCTGCTCGAAGTTCTGGATGTAGAGGATCAGCCGCTCATAGGCCCAGCGGGCCGGGCTTTTGGCGGCGTCGGGCTTCTGCAGCTTCTCCGGCACCTTGGTCAGGCCGGCGCAAGCCTCGGGATCGGCGTGGACTTCATGCACGCAGGGCAGCACCGCCGCCTCTGCTGCCTCGGCGCTGGTGGAAATCTCGTCGCTCATGGTGCCTCCCCTCCTGCGGGGCGCGTCACCCCTTGCCTTGATAGAGCCAGGCGCCGTCCTCGCGTTTCCAGCGGTTCACCTGGCCGGTGTGGTACAGATGATTTACATGGGCCACCGCCTCGACCAGTGCAAGTCCGTACTCGCCCTCGCCGATTGTGCGCTTGAACAGGGGGGCAAAGCAATCGGCGGCGGTGCGGGGCACGGAAAGGTGATCCATCAGCCGCTCCAGCGCGCCGTGGTGGTTGCCGATCAGCTGCTGCATCCGGAGCGGCAGGCGCGAGAACGGCAGCTTGTGGCCGCCCAGCGCCAGGTGATCGGGGCGGGCCAGTTGCGCCAGCCGTTCGCAGGCCTCCAGCCATTCGCCCAGCGGGTCGGCCATCGGCTCGGTCGCGTAGACGCCGATGTTGGGGCTGATCGTCGAGAGGATCTGATCGCCGGTGATCACCAGATTGTCGTCGCGGCTCCAGAAGGTCGCGTGCTCAGGCGCGTGGCCGTTGCCGGTGTGCACATCCCAGTCGCGGCCGCCCATGCGGATCACGCCGCCCTGCTTGATGCGGGTGAAGCCCAGCGGCATCGGATGCACGGTGTCGGCAAAGTTGAAGGGCCGGTCGCTGACACGCTTCTCATAAATCTCCTGCGCCATGCCTGCGCTGCGGTAATAGGCCAGGGTTTCCTCCGGCCAGACCTCCTGCACGTCCAGCGTCAGCATGCGGGCAAACAGCCAGGCGGTGCGGGTGGTGACCAGTTCGGCGCCGTGGACGCTCTGAAACCACCCCGCCAGGCCGATGTGGTCGGGGTGGTGGTGGGTAGCAACAACGCGTGTCACCGGCTTGCCCTTCAGGGGGCCGGCCATAAGGCTCTCCCAGATCCCGCGGCTCTTGCGGGTATTGAAGCCGGTATCGATCACCGTCCAGCCGTCGCCTTCGTCCAGAGCGTAGATGTTGACGTGATCCAGTTTCATCGGCAGCGGCTGGCGCATCCACAGGACGCCCTCCGCCACCTCGATGGCTTCACCATGCGCGGGCGGTTCTTCCCAGGGGGTGCGGGGGGAAACGTCGGGGAGATCGGTCACGGTGTCAGCCTGCCAGTTCATCAAGGCTGAGCGCAAAGGTGCCGGCCGCGCCGGCCTGGGCGTGCGCCAGCAGAGCCGCATGCTCGGGCAGCATCCGGGTGATATAAAACCGTGCCAGCTTCTCGCGCGCTCCGCCCTGATCCGCCATCGCCGCGGCCAGGTGGTAATGGCCGCCCAGCACCCGGGCGAAGGCGCGCAGATACGGAACCGAGCCTGCAAAGCGGTCCTGCATGTCCTGTTGCGACACTAGCCATTCGGTTGCCTCGCGCAGGGATTCGCAAGCCTGCCAGACGGCTTCGGCCATGTTGGGATGGGTGGCGCGGGCGCGTTCGGCCTGCTCCTCGATCTCGTCGATCAGGGCAAAACCCATCTCGCCGCCGTCCATCATCTTGCGCGCCACTAGGTCCATCGACTGGATGCCGTTGGTGCCCTCGTAAATGGCCGTCACCCGCACGTCACGGTAATACTGCGCGGCGCCGCTCTCCTCGATGAAACCCATGCCGCCGTAGACCTGCACCCCGGTTTCCGAAACCCGCATGCCGGTGTCGGTGCCGAATGCCTTGGCAATCGGCGTCAGGAAGGCCGCGCGGGCTGCCCAATCGCTGCTGCCGGTGGCGGTATGCATGTCGATGGCGCGGGCACAAGCCATCAGGATCGCACGGGAGGCAAAAAGATCCGCCTTCATTTCCATCAGCATCCGGCGCACATCGGCGTGGTCGGCGATGAAGCCGCTAGCGGTCTTGCCCTGCTTGCGCTCCAGCGCATAGGCCAGCGCGTGCTGATAGGCACCCTCGCCCGCACCGACGCCCTGGCCGCCGACGCCGAGGCGGGCGTTGTTCATCATGGTGAACATGGCCGCCATGCCGCCGTGCTCCGGCCCGACCAGCCAGCCGGTGGCGCCGTCGAACTGCATCACGCAGGTGGGGGAGCCGTGCAGGCCCATCTTGTGCTCCAGGCTCACGACCTTCAGATCATTCGCCTCGCCCGGATTGCCGTCCGCATCCGGCAGGTATTTCGGCACCAGAAACAGCGAAATCCCCTTGGTTCCCGGCACCCCGTCGGGCAGCCGGGCGAGCACCAGGTGGCAAACGTTGCCGCAGAAATCGGTGTCGCCCCAGGAGATAAAGATCTTCTGGCCGGTCACCGCATAGGTGCCGTCACCGTTCGGCTCCGCCTTGGAGCTGAGTGCGCCGACATCGGAACCGGCCTGCGGTTCGGTCAGGTTCATGGTGCCGGACCATTCGCCGGAGATCAGCTTGGGCAGGTACAGCTCCTTGATGGCGACGGAGGCGTGGTGTTCCAGCGCTTCGATCTGGCCCTGGCTCAGCAGCGGCGCCAGCTGCAGCGACAGGCAGGCGCCTGCCATCATCTCGTAGACTGCGACGGCAAGTGTCTGCGGCAGCCCCATGCCGCCGAATTCCTCAGCCGCGCTGATGCCGACCCAACCGCCTTCGCGAATGGCCTGGTAGCCATCGGCAAACCCGGGCGAGGTTCGCAGCACGCCGTTTTCCAGACGTGCAGGATGCAAGTCGCCATTACGCTGCAGGGGCGCCATCACCTCGTCGCACAGCTTGCCTGCTTCTGTCAGGATCGCGCTCACTGTGTCGGTGGTGGCTTCAGCAAAACGGTCTGTGGCCGGGATGCTGTCATAGCCCACAACGTGGTTCAGCAGAAATTCATACTCGGAAACGGGGGCGCGGAAGGTCATGGGCGTCCTCTGGCGGGGGTTTCTGGGGCCTGCGGCGCGGGCAGTCTTGGCTTCCCGGCGCTGGCCCATTATGGTCTGTGGCTTGTCCGATTACCTAACCGGGCCCTTATTTCAATCAACCAAAACGCCGCGTCACCCGGAATGCCCCAGCAGAGCACTGAAATCCTTGCCGCAACGGCAAGCGGCATCGCCCGCGCCGCCCGGCTTTTGCAGGCCGGGCAACTGGTCTCCTTCCCGACTGAGACGGTTTATGGCCTTGGTGCTGATGCCCGGCAGGGCACCGCGGTTGCGGCCATATACCAGGCCAAGGGGCGGCCATCGTTCAATCCGCTGATCGCCCATGTGCATTCGGCGGAGGCTGCGCGGCGTTACGTTGCATGGAATGACGTTGCGGAACAGTTGGCCGCGGCTTTCTGGCCCGGACCGCTGACCCTGGTGCTCCCATTGCGCGAGGGGCACGGGATCTCGCCGCTGGTCACCGCCGGCCTGGAGACGCTCGGCGTGCGGGTGCCCGCGCATCCGGCGGCGCAGGCCCTGCTGCGGGAGCTGGACGGGCCGGTGGCGGCGCCCTCGGCGAACCCCTCCGGCAAAATCAGCCCGACCACGGCGACCCATGTGAAGGCCGGGCTGGACGGCCGGATTGCCGCGATCCTGGATGACGGGCCCTGCGGTGTCGGACTGGAATCCACTATCATCGGTCTGGCCGGGCCGGAACCGTTGCTGCTGCGCCCCGGCGGGCTTGCAGCGGAAAAAATCGAAGCCGTACTGGGCCGTAAGCTGGCAGAGCGCGATGTGCATGACCCGCTAACTGCACCCGGGCAGCTGCTGTCGCATTATGCCCCCGGTGCGCCGGTGCGGCTGAATGCTGACGCGCCCGGCGAGGGCGAACTGTTTCTCGGCTTCGGTCCCGGGACCTGCGATCTGAACCTGTCCGAAAGCGGCGACCTGGCAGAGGCCGCCGCGAACCTGTTCGGGCATCTCCACCAACTCGACGCGCTTGGGAAACCGATAGCTATCGCACCGGTACCGGAGCATGGGCTGGGCGAGGCCATCAATGACCGCCTGCGCCGCGCCGCCGCGCCGCGGGACTGAACGCGGCGAGCCGCAGCGCACCCGCGCCCATCGCAGATGGGCGCCCGGCCCAAGGGTTTTAAGATTTTCTCCGATAATCGGAAAACGCACGGGAGCCCTCCCGCAGTGCATCCAGATATGCGTATTCAGGCGTGGCCTGCGCTGGCCGAGAGCGTCAGCGGATCAACCCCTAGGGTCTTCAGCGCCGCGCCCCATTTGCTGTCATCGGCGAGGCCGAATACCAGTTCCGGACTGGCCTCGGCGGTCAGCCAGCCGTTCATGGTGATCTCCGATTCCAGCTGCCCCGGCCCCCAGCCGGCATAGCCCAGCAGAACCAGCAGGTCCTGCGGCCCCTGCCCCTGGGCGATATCCTCCAAAATATCCAGCGTCGCGGTCATCGAGAAGCCGCCCGGCACCTTCAGCGAACTCACATCCGATTCGTAGTCCGGCGTGTGCAGCACAAAGCCGCGCTGGGTCTCCACCGGGCCGCCGAACCGCACCGGCAGCGCGGCTGCGGCGCTGTTCTCGCCGCCCATGTCCAGCTGCTCCAGCAAATCCCCCAGCGCCACCCCGTCCGCAGGCTTGTTGACGATCAGGCCCATCGCGCCCTCCTCGCCGTGCGAGCACAGGAAGATCACCGAATGCTCAAACCTCGGGTCGCCGATACCAGGCATTGCAATCAAGAGCTTGCCAGTCAGATCCATGTATTTCCGTCTTTCCGCTGCCTCCCCCCACCATGACGCGCGCCCGCTTGCCGCGCAAGGGGCGCATCGGCGCAACCCCGCGCAGGCTCCGGTAAATTTGCCGCAAACACAGGCGGATGTAGGCGCCATGACCGGATCGTGACTTGGCAAACCGGGCTGGCAGGCGCATCTATTCACTTATGAGACAAATGCTGACCAAATCCGCTGCTGCCGCGGCGGCCCTGCTGGCCGCAGCAACCGGAACCCCAGCCCTTTCCGGTGCCGCGGAGGGCGATATTGTGCAGATCGAAGTGCTGGATGGCGGCATGACGCCGCGCGGCACCCATCTGGGCGCGCTGCGGATCACCCTGCAGCCCGGGTGGAAGACTTATTGGCGCGCGCCCGGCGATGCCGGCATCCCGCCCAGCTTTTCCTGGCGCGGCGCCCGCAATGTCGGCGGTCTGTCGATCACCTGGCCCTCGCCCGAGGTGTTCCTGACCTCCGGCTACCGCACCATCGGCTATCACGACCAGCTGGTGCTGCCGCTGGAGATCACGCCTGAAAGCCCGGGCCAGCCGGTGCGCCTGAAGGGGCGGATGCAGCTGGGGGTGTGCAAGGATGTCTGCGTGCCGGCCGAGCTGAAGTTCGACCGCCAGCTGGACAGCAGCGCGGGCCGCAACCCGGCGATTGCCGCCGCGATGGCCAGCCGTCCGTGGTCGGCCAAGGAAGCCGGCGTTCGCAAAGCCTCCTGCAGCCTGCGCCCGTCGCAGTACGGCATGACGGTTACCGCGCGGATCTCGATGCCCTCTGCCGGCGGCGAGGAAGTTGCGGTGATCGAGCCGGGCAACCCCAAGCTTTATGCCGGTGAAACCACCACCCGGCGCGAAGGCGGGCAACTGGTGGCAGAGACCGAATTCCTGCCGGCCGACGGCAGCGCCTATGCCATCGACCGCTCGCAGCTGCGGATCACGGTGCTGGGGAAAAATCACGCGGTTGATATTCAAGGCTGCAGCGCCGGATGAGTTCTGCGGACAGCCCTGCCCGCCCTGTTCTGGGCACCATTGCCGTGGTCTGCAGCCATTTCGGCGGGCAGGATCATGTGATCCTGGTGCAGCGCGGCAAAGAGCCGAATGCGGGCTGGTGGGGCTTTCCCGGCGGGCATGTGGAGCTGGGCGAGACCGCGCTGCAGGCCGCTGCGCGGGAGCTGATGGAAGAGACCGGCGTGACCGCCCGGCCGTTGGAGTATCTTACCAATGTCGATGTGATCTCCCGCGATGCCGCAGGTGCGGCGCAGCGCCAGTATCTGCTGACTGTGGTGCTGTGTGAGCATCTCAGCGGTGAGCCGGTGCCCGATGACGACGCTGAACAGGCCGAGTGGATACCAATCGCAGAGATCGAAGCCCGCGAGCTGCAGCTGCTGGACCAGGTCGGTGACGTGGCGCGGCTGGCTCAGGCCCGCTGGCGGGTGTTGAGCCGGTAGGCTATCCCGCCCGCCGCATAGGCCAGCAGCGCCAGAACAAATGCACCTGCGAGGAATGCCAGCAGTCCCGCGCGCACCGGCTCCATCGCTGCGAGAGCCGGAAGCATCCGCAAGGCCGGGTGCAAGGCACCGGTGGCCATCGCCCAGCCCAGCGTCAGCACCAGCCAGCCGAGCTGCGCCAGAGCCGTGCCCAGCACCAGCCAGCGCAGGCGCCCCGCCCCTTGCCGCAGCGCGCGGCGCAGGGAGGTGAGCGGCCGCGACAGGTCGCGCTGCATCGCAACCAGCGCAGGGACCACCAGCAGCACCAGGAACATGCCGAAACCCAGGCCGTAGACCAGCGTGATCACCGTGGGTTTCAGGAACTGCGCCTGCTGAGAGCGTTCAAACAAGAGCGGAGCAAGCCCAAGCACCGTGGTCATGGTGGTCAGCATCACCGGGCGCAGACGGTCCGCCGCCGCGTCGATGATCGAGGGGATCAGCCCACGGTCCCGCGCATACTGGTCGATGGTGGTCACCAGCACGATGGAATCGTTGATGATGATCCCGGTCATCCCTAAGAGGCCCACTACGGTGAACATGGAAAGCGGCACTTCCCAAACGTAATGCCCCCAGATGGTGCCGACCAGGCCGAAGGGGATGATCGCCATCACCACCAGCGGCCGGGTCCAGCTGGCAAAAATCCAGGCCAGCACCAGGTAAATGCCGGTGAGGCAGAGGATCAGCCCGGTGCCGGCCTCCTGCAGGAAGGTCTGCTCCTGCTCCGCCAGTCCTGACAGGCGCCATTCCACCTGCCGTTCGCTGGCGATCTTCGGCAGGATCTCATTCCGAAGCGCCTGGGTGACCGCCTCTGCGCGGGCGGGGTCGTCCTCGGAGATGTCGCCGGTCACGCTGATCACCCGGATGCCGTTCTCTCGGCGCACGGTGGAGAAGCCGGTGCGCTGGGTCACTGAGACGATATCGGCGAGCGGCACGTAGATGCCGCTGGGCGCCCGCATCAGGGTGCGTTCCAGGAAGTCGGCGGTCAGTTCGTTTTCCGGCAGCTCCACCCGGATCGTGGCACTGCGCGGGCCGTCGGGATAGGTCGCCGCCTCGATGCCGTTGAGCCGCGCCCGGAGCGCCTGGCCCAGGCTGCCGATGGTGAAGTTCAGCGCCTGGCCCTGCGGGGTGAGATCGAGGACCACCTCCTCCTTGTCATAGGCCAGATTGTCCTCGACCGCCGAGACCTCGGGGAAGCGCAGCAGTGCAGTCTTCAAGTCCTCTGAAGCATCTTTCAGCACCTGCACGCTGGGGCCCGAGAACTGCACGTCCAGCGCGTCGCCGCCCGGCCCGGACCGCCAGCTGCGGAAGGAGATCGTCTCGACCATCGGGTGGCGCACCACCCGCTCCTGCAGTTCCGCCACGAAAGCAAAGCTGGAATAGGGGCGCAGGTCGGCGTCGATCAGCTCAATCGAGATGCCGCCCAGCAGGTCGGTGTCCTTGGCCTCCACCCCGCTGAGGCCGCGGCCGGCGTTGCCGCCGACCTCTGCCATCACAAAGTCCAGCGGGTTGCGGCCATATCGTTCGGCGTATTCGGCGCCCAGCGCCTCTGTCGCGCGCTGCATTTCCTGCATCATTTGCAGGGTGTCAGCGCGGCTGGCGCCCTCCACCATGGCGAAGTTGCCGCTGACCGAGCCGCGCTCAGGCGCGTTGAAGAAACGCCATTGCACTTCGCCGGTGATGAACAGCGCGGCCTGGCTGGCCAGAATTGCCAGCGCGCCTGCCAGCACCGCGTAGCGGGCAGTGACGATGTAGCCCATCAGCGGCCGGAAGGCATGGTCGCGCAGCCAGCGAAAGCCGCGGTTCACCATCCGGTTCGGCCAGTCGTACCAATGGTGCGCCTGGGCGTGGGTCAGCGCATGGGCCAGATGGTTGGGCAGGATCAGGAAACACTCGACCAGCGACGCCGCCAAAACCGCAATCACGGTTAAAGGAATGTCCCGGATCAGCTCGCCGAAACGCCCGCCCACCAGGGTGAGACCAAAGAAGGCGATGATGGTGGTGAGGGTTGCGGCAAAAACCGGCATCGCCATGCGCCGGGCCGCATTCTCTGCGGCTTGCATCGGGCCTTCGCCCAGCCGCCGGACCCGGAAATCGGCATGTTCGCCCACCACGATGGCGTCATCCACCACGATGCCCAGGGTGATGATCAGGCCAAACAGACTGACCATGTTGATGGTGATTCCGGCGGCATACATCAGCGCGACGGCAGCAAACATCGAGGCCGGAATGCCCATTGCCACCCAAAAGGCAATGCGGGTGTTCAGAAACAGGAACAGGAGGCACAGCACCAGGCCCAGCCCCATCAGGCCATTGTCGACAAGCATATCCAGCCGGTCGGTGATGGACTGGGCCCGGGTGCGGATCAGCTCGGCCGTCACCCCTTGCGGCAGACTGGCCTGCATCTCATCCGCAACCTCCTGCACCTGAGCCTGCAGGCGGATCGCGTTGCCCTGGTCGGAGCGGTCCACCCGCACCGACATCGCCGGGTTGTCATCCACGAAATAAGAGCGGTTGCGGTCCACCCCTTCGACCCGGATCTGCGCCACATCGGCGATGGTCAGCACAGAGCCGTCGGCATTGGTGCGCAGCACAATGGCAGCGAGTTCATCCGGTGTGCGTTTCTCGCTGCCGGTGCGCACGCGGGCGTTGGCGCCGGTCACATCGCCTGCGGGGTCGGCATCGACCTCTGCCGCGATCGCCTCGGCGATCTCGCGCATGGTGATGTCGTGGGTGATCAGCTTGGCGGTCGGAACCTCGACAATGGTTTCCGGCGCCGCCACGCCGCGGATGGTGGTGCGGGTGACGCCGGCCTCAAAGAGGCGCACCACCAGTTCATCGGCAAAGAGGCCCAGCTGCCCTGCCCCGACCGGCCCGGAGATCACCACGTCTGTCACCCGGTCGCGCCAGGCGCCGCGGCGCACGTCCGGCTCCTCCGCCTCTTCCGGCAGCGTAGTGATGCCGTCGACCGCGGTCTGCACATCGTCGGTGGCCTGCCCCATGTCGGAACCTGGCTCAAACTCTAAGGTCAGCGAGGCCAGCCCTTCGCGGGAGATGGAGGATGTCTCCTCCACGCCGTCAACGGCCAGCAGCGCAGGCTCCAGCACTTGAACGATGGCGCTGTCCACGTCCTCCGGGCCTGCACCCTCCCATTCGACGGTGACGGTGACGCGCTCGACGATCACATCCGGAAAAAACTGTGTCCGCATGTTGGGCATCGCTGCCGCGCCCAGCACCAGCATGATCACCAGCAGGAGGTTGGCCGCCGTGCGGTGGCGGGTGAAGTAGCTGAACAGCCCGCGGGCCGGCCGGGGGAGCCTGCGCGCCATCGGGCTCAGCCTCCCATCCGGGATTCGATCCGGCTGACCAGCTGTGCCGGCACTTTGGCCTCCGCCAGCTGCTGCAGCATCTTCGCCTTCATCTCCGAAGGCATCCGGCTGTTGCCCTCAACCAGCGCCACCAGCCGGGCGCGGCGCTCGTCCGTCAGTTCGATCAGCTCCGGCAGCGCCTGCGCCTCTGCTCCCCGGCGCAGCGGGCGCACCTTGATGCCGGCGCCCAGCAAAGGCGTGCGGCCGGTGACAACTTCACGGCCTTCCAGCCCCGAGCCGCGGATCAGCACATCATCGCCCTGGCGGCGCACCAGTTCCACCGGCAGCGCCTCCAGCCGGTCCTCCGGCCCCAGCAGCAGCACAGAGCCGTCGGCTCCCAGCGCGGAGGCGGGCACCCGCGCGACCGCGCGGACCTCCGGCTCTGTCACATGGACGGTCACAAAATCCTCCGGCTTGAACCCGGGGGCCGCGTCGAGGCTGGCGTAGACCAGCCGCCCGGTCTGCCCGTCGCCCGCGGCGCCGCTGGCACGCGAAATCCGCCCTGCCGCGCTGAGACCGGCGCCGGCAGCGTCCAGCGTCACCCGCACCGGAGCCTTCAGCAGATGGCCGTCGCCGTCCAGAAGCCGGGCGTATTGCGCGGTGGAGACCCGGAACGCAACCTCCAGCAGGTCCGGGTCGACCAGATCCGCGAGTTTCTCGTTGGCGGATACCAGCCTGCCCTGCACCAGGCTCACCGATTGCAGGGTGCCGTCAAAACCTGCCTTGATGGTGGTGTCCTCCAGATCCCGGCGGGCCTCGTCCAGCGCGATCTGCGCCCGGGCCACGCGGGTGGCAGCCTGATCGGCGCGCGCCTCTGCCTGGCTGACCGCCTGGCGGCGCGAGATCACCGTCTGGCGCGCCTGCACCGCGGCCAGTTCCGCGGTTTCCACCGTGGCTGCGGTGCCGACGCCGCGCTCCTCCAAATCCACCTGCCGCTGGAAGGCGCGCTCGCGCAGCTGGGCCTGGTCCTGGGTCGCCTGCAGTTCGTCCTGCGCCAGGATCAGCGCCCGGCCAGCATCGCGTTCCTCGGCACGGGCGTCCATCATGTCGGCCTCAGCCCGGTCCAGCGCCGCCTGGGCATCCGCAGGGTCGATCTGCACCAGCACCTCGCCCGCCCGCACCGCTCCGCCTTCCTCGAAATCCTCAGAGAGCTGCACCACCCGGCCGCCGGCGGCGGTGCGCAATTCCAGGGTGCGGCGGCTTTCGATCCGGCCAAAGGCGGTCAGCTCCGGTGCCACCGTCTGCAGGTCCGCGGTCACAACATTGACTGCAAACACCCGCTCGCGCACCGGCGGCGGTTTGCGTTCGGCGTTGAGCTGCGCCTCGATGGCGCCGAAAATCAGCTGGCCGGCATAAAGCAGCAGGGCCGCCGTCAGCGACGCCAGGAAAAGCCCCATCAAACTCTGACGCAAAAAGCGCATGTCTCTCCCTTCCGGTGGCGGCTGCTGCCGGGGCCGCGTGCGGCCGGCCAAAGCGCAAATGCCTTGTGCCCGCTTGGAAATATATGATTTTCCGCGCAGGTTTGCGAGGTTACACGCGGGCCGGCGCTATTTCCGCCGCAGATGTTCCTCCAATCTGGGCATGATTTCCACGAAATTGCAGGGGCGGTGGCGGTAATCGAGCTGTTTTGACAGGATTTCATCCCAGCCGTCCTTGCAGGCGCCGGGGCTGCCGGGCAGCGCAAACAGGTAGGTGCCGCCCGCAACGCCGCCGGTGGCCCGGGACTGCACCGCGCTGGTGCCGATCTTCTGCATCGACACCCAGGTGAAAACAGTTCCGAAGGCCTCGATCTCCTTCTCATAGACGTCGCGGTGCGCCTCCACCGTCACGTCGCGGCCCGTCAGCCCGGTGCCGCCGGTGGAAATCACCACATCCACTTTGGGGTCGGCGATCCAGGCCCGCAGCTGCGCGGCGATGTCTGCCCGCTCATCCGGGATGATCTTGCGGTCGGCCAGGGTATGGCCGGCATCGCGCAGCCGGTCGACCAGCACCTGGCCGGAGCGGTCGTCCTCCATCTTGCGGCTGTCCGAGACAGTCAGCACCGCAATGCGGACCGGGATGAATTCCATGCTTTCGTCAATACGGGACATCTAAGCCTTCTCCATAATCGCCAGCCGCACGGCCAGCCCTGCAAAAATTCCGGCGGAGACGCGGCCCAGCCAGCGCGCAAACACCGGCGAGCCCGTCAGCCGCCGCCCGGCCTGGCCTGCGAAGATGCCCACCAGCCCGTTGATGACAAACCCGCCCGCGGCCAGGATCAGCCCGAAGATCAGGAATTGCCCCAGCACCGGCCCGGCCTCAGGCCGCACGAATTGCGGCACGAAGGCGAGCACAAACAGGATTACTTTGGGATTGGTGAGATTTACTAGGAAGCCGGAGCGGAACGCCCGCCTGGCAGGCACAGAGGGCGCATCGGCCTGCACTGCCCCGCTGCGTAGGGCGCCCCAGGCGAGGTACAGAAGATATCCCACGCCGATCCAGCGGATCACGTCGAACAGCCCTGGCATGGCAGCGATCACGGCGCCGAGTCCCAGGCCCGCCAGTGTCACATGCACCATGCTGCCCGCCGAGATGCCTGCGCTGGCCGCCACCGCTGCGGCGCGCCCGGACCGCAGCCCCTGGCCGAGGCAGAACATCATATCCGCGCCCGGCGTCAGGTTCAGCGCCAGCGCTGCCGGGATAAAGGCCAGCAGGGTCACGGGATCGATCACGGCTCCACCTCGAACCAGCTGACTCCGGGGCCGAGATTGGCCACCTGCGTCTTGCCCAGGTTGCCCCGGAAGCCCCAGCAGTCATGCACATGGCCGCAGAGCAGCAGCTGCGGCTGCACCCGTTCCGCCGCGGCCCTGACCGCGGTGGAGCCGACGGAAAGCCCGCTTGAGGTCACATCCCCCAGCCCCTTGGGCGGTGAATGGGAGATCAGGATATCCGCATGATCGCAGGCCGCCAGCATCGTCCCCGCCTGCACCTCGCTCAGGTCGCAGGACCAGCCGCCAAACGGTGTTTCCGGAACGCCGCAGCCCAATCCGAACAGGCGCAAGCCTTCGAAGTCCGTGCCGTCGCCATGCAGCACTGTGGTGTTGGCAAACCCTGCCGCGCGCAATTCATCTGCGCTTTCGCCGTTGCCCGGCACCGCCACCATCGGCGCCTTCAGCCCTGCCAGCATGGCGACGGCCCTGTCCATCCCCATCCGCATGTTGCAGAAATCGCCGGCGCCGATCACCAGATCCGCGCCCGCACTGGCAGCGACAATATCCGCGGCATGGGAGGCCGAGAGATGCAGATCGGAGAACGCCAGAATTTTCATGGGTTACCTCAGGACAAGCTCCCCAGACGCGCTTTCAGTTCCAGCAGGTCGGCCCAGGCCAGCCGCTTCTGCTGCGGCTGTCGCAGAAGATAAGCCGGGTGGAACATCGGGATGACCGGCTTCTTCCAGGCCTGATCCCACTGCCCGCGCAGCCGGGTGATGCCGCGTTTGCCCAGCACCGCTTGGCAGCTGATATTGCCCATCAGAACCAGAATATCCGGCTCCGCCAGCGCCACATGCCGCTCCAGGAAAGGCGTCAGCATGGAAATCTCAGCGGGCAGCGGGTCACGGTTTTGCGGCGGCCGCCAGGGCAGCACGTTGGTGATATAGACGTTCTCAGAACGGCTGAGGCCGATCGCTTCCAGCATCTTGTCCAGAAGCTGCCCGGCGCGGCCCACAAAGGGTTTGCCCTGCAGATCCTCGTCGCGGCCCGGCGCCTCGCCGATGATCATCACCCGGGCACCCGCCTGGCCGTCGGAGAACACCAGATTGCGGGCGCCGCGCTTCAGGTCGCAGTGGCTGAAGCCGTCCATCGCATCGCGCAGGGCAGGCAGGGAGGCAGCGCCCTTGGCGGCCTTCTGGGCCACCTCGACCGGGTTCACGTCCTTGGGCTTGGGCGGCGGCGCGGGGGCAGCGCCCGGTTTCGGCTTGGGCGCGGCCTGCTCCAGCGCATAGCGGTCGACCGGTTCGTCGCACAGCGCCTCGGTGGCGCCAAGCTCTGCCTGCCACTCCAACAGCGCCCGGGCGCTCCAGTAATCCAATGCCGATTCCATGCGCCCAAGCTACTCCGCCCGGGACCCAAGCGGAACACCCTGCCGCAAGTATTATCCGGGCCAACCCTTTCTTCTTTGCCGGAAATACTCCGGGGTGCGCGAGGGGCAGGCCCCTCGCCTGCGCAACGCCTGCCAGCCGCGGCAACGCCTTGCCGCAGTCCACCACGCCGCCTATAAGAACCGGCAAATCAAGCGGAGCTGCCCCATATGTCCTTCGAACACCGCCATTTGCTTGGCATCGAACCGCTGAAGCCGCATGAGATCACCGCGATCCTCGACCTGGCCGACGACTATGTGGCGCTGAACCGCCGCCCGGAGAAGCATTCCGACGTGCTGGCGGGGCTCACCCAAATCAACATGTTCTTTGAGAACTCCACCCGCACCCAGGCCTCGTTCGAGCTGGCGGGCAAACGGCTGGGCGCCGATGTGATGAACATGGCGATGCAGGCGTCCTCGATCAAAAAGGGCGAGACCCTGATCGACACCGCGATGACGCTGAATGCGATGCACCCGGACCTGCTGGTGGTGCGCCACCCGCACTCAGGCGCGGTGGACCTCTTGGCGCAGAAGGTGAACTGCGCCGTGCTGAACGCGGGCGACGGCAAGCATGAGCACCCGACCCAGGCGCTGCTGGATGCGCTGACCATCCGCCGCTCCAAGGGCCGCCTGCACCGGCTGAACATCGCGATCTGCGGCGACATCGCGCACAGCCGCGTGGCGCGTTCCAACCTGATCCTGCTGGGCAAGATGGAAAACCGCATCCGCCTGATCGGCCCGCCGACGCTGGTGCCCGGCCAATTCGCTGAGTTCGGCGCCGAGATCTATGACGACATGCGCGAAGGCCTGAAGGACGTCGACGTGGTGATGATGCTGCGCCTTCAGAAAGAGCGGATGGACGGCGGCTTCATCCCGTCGGAGCGCGAGTATTACCACCGCTATGGCCTTGACGCCGAGAAGCTGGCGCTGGCCAAGCCCGACGCCATCGTCATGCACCCCGGCCCGATGAACCGCGGGGTGGAGATCGACGGGACGCTCGCCGACGACATCAACCGCTCGGTCATTCAGGAGCAGGTGGAAATGGGCGTGGCAGTGAGGATGGCGGCGATGGACCTCCTGGCCCGCAACCTGCGCGCCGAACGCCAGGGCAAGGCAGGCTGAGCCGCTTGGAGGGCGTCATTCATATCCCGGCGGGCGAGCGCGGCGTGATCCGGCTTTTTGCGCTCGACATGCGGCCCGAGCAGGCGGCGTTCCTGAAGGAGCCCGGCGCGCTGGTGCAGGTTCTGGGCATCGAAGCCCTGGACATGGACCAGGTGGAGATCTTCCCGGTCTCCGACCTGGAAGACATCGGCCTGACCGGCTATCTCACCGAAGGCTGCGGAGTGCCGCGGGCACAGGTCGAGGAGGACCGCGAGATGCTGCAGGCACTGGAAGGCCATGTGCTGCTGATCCGCTCCCGCGCTTTCGGCGGAGAGGAGACCCGGCTCACCCCCGCGGATCAGATCGTGCTCAAGGGCACCTATGGCGAGCGGCGGACCAATTGGAGCGCCGCCCCTGCCACCGCCGAGAGCGCCAAGCCTTACTCCGCCCCCAAGCTGTCCCCGCGCGAGGCCCGCAGCCAGGCCCGCCGCATCGGCGCCACGCTGTTTACCATTGTCATGACCCTGATTGCCCTGCTGGTCTGGGCCCTGGTGTTCTGATGGTTGTGACCGAGTTCAAGCCCGACCGCAGCGCCTATGTCCGCGCGCATGCCTGGATGGCGGCAGTCGGCATGGGCGGCGCAATGGCCGTGCTGTGGTTCATGGACAGCCCCCACATCTGGACCGGCGCCGTGGGCGGGCTGGCCGCCATCGCCTTGCGCGGCTGGTATATGGCCAGCGAGGAGCTGGCGGTGGTCTGGACCCTGACCCGTGAAAACCTCTCAGGCCCCGCCGGGCGTTCGGTGCCGGTTTCCCAAATCGAAGCTGTCAAAACCATGGGCAGCTATGTGCAGGTGGTCACAAAGACCGGCGACAAGCATCTGATCAAATACCAGGCCGACCCGGCCGCGACCCTCAACGCAATTGAAAGAGCCAAGGCATGACCACTCTCTTCATCAACGCCCGCCTGATCGACCCCGAGGCAGGCACCGACACGCCGGGCGCGGTTCTCGTGCGGGACGGGCGGATCGCAGCGGTTGAAAAGGATGCCGCCGATCCTGCACGGATGCTGCGCGCGCAGGGCCTCACGCCGGAAGATGTGACCGAGGTGGACTGCGGCGGCAAATGCCTGGCGCCGGGGATCGTGGATATCGGCGTCAAGGTCTGCGAGCCCGGCGAGCGGCACAAGGAAAGCTATAAAACCGCCGGGCTTGCAGCAGCGGCGGGCGGTGTCACCACCATCGTCACCCGCCCCGATACCACCCCGGCAATCGACAGCCCGGAGACGCTGGAATTTGTCACCCGCCGCGCCCAGGCCGATGCGCCGGTCAACGTGCTGCCGATGGCCGCGCTGACCAAGGGGCGGGAAGGCCGCGAGATGACCGAGATCGGCTTCCTGATGGATGCCGGCGCGGTGGCGTTTTCCGACTGCGACCACGTGGTCAGCAACACCAAGGTTTTCCAGCGGGCGCTGAACTATGCCCGCTCCTGCGGCGCGCTGGTCATTGCCCACCCGCAAGAACCGGTTCTGAGTAAGGGCGCCGCCGCCACCAGCGGCAAGTTCGCAGCGCTCTACGGCCTGCCGGCGGTTTCCCCGATGGCGGAACGGATGGGGCTGGACCGTGACATTGCGCTGCTGGAGATGACCGGCGCCAAATACCATGCCGACCAGATCACCACCGCGCGCGCGCTGCCCGCGCTGGAGCGCGCCAAGAAGAACGGGCTCGACATCACTGCAGGCACCTCGGTCCACCACCTGACGCTCAATGAGCTGGACGTGGCGGGCTACCGCAGCTTCTTCAAGGTGAAACCGCCGCTGCGCTCGGAAGACGACCGGCTGGCGGTGGTTGAAGCGGTGCGCTCAGGGCTCATTGACATCATCTCCTCAATGCACACGCCGCAGGATGAGGAAAGCAAGCGGCTGCCGTTCGAGGAAGCCGCAGCCGGTGCGGTGGCGCTGGAGACGCTGCTGCCTGCGGCACTGCGGCTGTACCATGCGGAACTCCTGGATCTGCCCGCCCTGTTCCGCGCCATGGCGCTGAACCCGGCCAAACGGCTGGGACTGGAGAGCGGCCGCCTGGCGGCAGGCGCGCCCGCCGATCTGGTTCTGTTCGATGCGGATGTGCCGTTTGTGCTGGACCGCTTCAAGCTGCGCTCGAAATCGCAGAACACGCCTTATGACGGCCAGCGGCTGCAGGGCCGGGTTGAAGCCACCTATGTGGCCGGTGAGCCCGTCTACCGGAGGGACTGATGCCAGTACTCGAAAGCTCTGCCACCGCTCTGCTCCTGTGGGCGGTGATCGGCTACGGCCTGGGCTCGGTGCCGTTTGGCATGGTGGTCACCAAGGCCTTCGGGCTCGGCAACCTGCGGGAAATCGGTTCCGGCAATATCGGCACCACCAACGTGCTGCGCACCGGCAGCAAGGCCGCCGCGGCGCTGACACTGCTTCTGGATGGCGGCAAGGGCGCGGCGGCGGTGCTGCTGGCCCGCTTTCTGGCCGGCGAGGATGCGGCGCAAACGGCAGGGCTGTTGGCCTTCCTCGGACATTGCTTTCCGGTCTGGCTGGGCTTCAAGGGCGGCAAGGGCGTTGCAACCTTCCTGGGCCTGATGCTGGCGCTGGCCTGGCCGGTGGGCATTGCCTGCTGCCTGACCTGGCTTGCGGCGGCGGCGGTCAGCCGGATCTCCTCCATGGGGGCGCTGGTTTCGGCCGCCTCCGGTGCGGTCTGGGCATTGCTGCTGGGATATCAGCCGGTTGCGGTGCTGGCGGTGCTGCTGGCGGCGGTGGTTTATGTCCGTCATTCGGCCAATATCGCCCGGCTGCGGGCGGGCACCGAGCCGCGGATCGGCCAGAAGTGACACCGGAGAAGCTGCAGGCCTTCCTTGCAGCTTTTGACGCCCTGCCGGTGGGCGCCTTCACAGGGAAAGCTGACGGGCGGCGCTATGCGGCGGTCCGCCAGGATCTGGCCGGCGGCAAGGCTCAGAAACTCGTGGCGCGGGAGCTGGGCGGTACGGATTACATCAGCCTCAACCTCTACCGGCTGGCCTCCGGAACGCGGCTGAAGCCCTGCGAGATGCCCGCGGAAAAGGTTGTGCGCTTCGTACTGGCGCTGCAGGTCACGGAATGAGCCGCTCCAGCGCGCGGCCGTTGGACCAAGTGCCGTGCAGCTCGCCATTGGGCATCCGCACGTAGACCACCGGGTAGGTATCGCCCCAATTGACCCAGACCACATCACCGTTGCGGGTGCCGGTCCCGGCATAAGTCTGGCTGCCGACCTGCCAGTTCATCTCAATGGCGCCACCGTTGTCGCGGATCTGCACCGTGCCGGCATAAGTGCTGCCGTCGGGGTTGCGCCCCTCGGCGCGGTAGCTGCCGCTGATGCTTTGGGCTGCGGCCGCCCCTGCAAAGGCTGCTGCCGCCAATAGGCCGCCCAGAATTGCGCGGCGGGTGGGGAATGGGCGTATCATACAAGTCTCCAATTGGCTTGCCCTCACTCTGCCCGCATCTGTGCAGCCTGTCACCCGTTCTGCGCGGCAACGCACAGCCAGCTGCCGCCCCGCGCACAGTCAATTTGAGTTGTTTTGAATGTGATCGGCCGCCTCTCCACATCGGTGCCGTGACCCGCAGCATACCGCGGCACACATGGTGAAACGCCGGCCGGGCAAGCAATTGGGAACGCCGCGGCCGGGAATTGAAAGGACGGGACCATGAACAAAGTAAAAGCACTGATCAGCGGTGTGGCTCTGTCGGTTGCGATGGCAACCTCGGCACTGGCGGCGGGCGTTGAGATCAACGCATCCTCCACCGGCCTGGCCATGCAGGGCTATGACCCGGTCGCATATTTCACGGACGGTGCCCCCACCAAGGGCAGCTACAAAATCACTTCCATTTACAATGACGCAACCTACCGCTTTGCCTCGGAAGAGCACAAAGTGGCGTTTGAAAAGAATCCGGAAGCCTATGTGCCGGCCTACGGCGGCTACTGCGCCTTCGGCACCGCGATGGGCTTCAAGTTCGACGGCGATCCGAACCACTGGAAAATCGTCGACAACACCCTGTACCTGAACCTGTCGCAGGACATTCAGGACCGCTGGGAAGGCGACATTCCGGGCTTCATCCAGAATGCCAACGCCAACTGGACCGATATTGCGGACAAAGACCCGGCGGAGCTGCAGACGCAGTAAGGCCTGAAGCCGCCACTCACGTGCAAACAACCGGCGGCAGAGCAATCTGCCGCCGGTTTCTCAATGCAAAAAGGCCGCGCCCGGAGCGCGGCCTATTTCGCCGGTAGTCAGTAGGCGAATTCGCTGTAAATGCGGGAGAGATCCCCCTCCCAGGCGCCGTTATAGCGCTCCATCAGCTCATCCGCGGGGACCTTGCCGGTTTCCAGGCTGTCCTTCAGCGCGTTCAGGAAGTGGGTTTCGTCCGGCACCAGACCGCCAGCGCCTGGGCGCGCGCGCGCCTTAAGGCCGCTTTCGGAGATCGCCACCGCCTCGCGCGCCAGCTCGTGCATGCTGATGCCGTTCACCTTGGCCTGCAGCCCCTGTTCCGAGGAGGCGACGCGCAGGGCGTCGCGGGTTTCTGCGTCCCAGCCCTTGACCAGATCCCAGGCTGCATCAAGCGCGGTCTGATCATAGGTGAGCCCCACCCAGAAGGCCGGCAGCGCACAGAGGCGGCGCCAGGGGCCACCGTCGGCGCCGCGCATCTCAATGAATTTCTTGATGCGGGCCTCGGGGAAGATGGTGGTGAGGTGGTCGGCCCAGTCGCTGAGCGTCGGGGTTTCGCCGGGCAGCGCGGGCAGCTCGCCCTTCAGGAAGTCTCGGAAGGACATGCCGAGCGCGTTGATGTATTCGCCGTTGCGGTAGACGAAATACATCGGCACATCGAGCGCGTATTGCACCCAGGCCTCGAATCCGAAGCCCTCCTCGAACACAAACGGCAGCATGCCGGTGCGGTCGGCGTCCAGCGAGCGCCAGACGCGGGCGCGCCAGGATTTGTGGCCGTTGGGCTGGCCATCCAGGAACGGTGAATTGGCGAACAGCGCGGTTGCGACCGGCTGCAGTGCCAGCGCCACCCGCAGCTTCTGCACCATGTCTGCCTCGGAGGAGAAGTCGAGGTTCACCTGCACGGTGCAGGTGCGGCGCATCATGGTGGTGCCCATGGTGCCGACGTCCTGCATGTAGCCATCCATCAGCTTGTAGCGGCCCTTGGGCATCAGCGGCATGTCTTCATGGCGCCACACAGGTGCGGCGCCCAGGCCGATGAAGCCGACGCCGATCTTGTCGGCGATGTCCTTGACGTCGCGCAGATGGGCGTTCACCTCGTCGCAGGTCTCGTGGATGGTTTCCAGCGGCGCGCCCGACAGTTCCAGCTGGCCGCCCGGCTCCAGGCTGATGTTGGCGCCGTCCTTGGTCAGGCCGATCAGGTTATCGCCTTCGGTCAGCGGCGCCCAGCCGTGGCCGTCGCGCAGCCCTTCCAGCACCGCCTGGATGGAACGCTCACCGGCATAAGGCAGCGGCTTCAGCGTGTCCTTGCAGAAGCCGAACTTCTCGTGCTCGGTGCCGATGCGCCAGTCTTCCTTGGGTTTGCAGCCGTCGGCAAGATACTGGGCAAGCTGCTCGTGGTGTTCGATCGGCCCGCCGCCGGACTGGGGAATGGACATGCCTGGCACTCCGTCCTGTTAGATCTGTCTTGAACGGCCAGTCGTGGGCGGAATCGCCGCCGGTGTCAATGCAGGCGCTGATGTTCCGGACGGCTGGCGGCACGCTCCCAGATCACGACCTGGTGAGGGCCGCGGCGGCGCAGTTCTGCCAGCATCCGCTCAGTCTTGAGGCCCGGGAGGGCGGCAAAGACATCAAACAGCGCCTCGTAGCCTTCCGCATTCACCGGGATTGCCAGCGGCGGCTGGCCGGGCTGTTCCAGCAGCCAGTGCGGCGGTTTGGAAGTGTGGTCCAGTGCCAGCCGCTCCAGTTCTGAGGCCGCTACCGCGCCGCCGGTGAGCGGTCCGAAATAGGCAATCTGCCCCTCGTCCACCTGCACCACGCCAGGGCCGCCGGTGCCGCGCCGGAACCGCATCCGCTGGGCGCCGATCACTGCGGTCACCAGCCCGGTGGCAACCAGAGCCCAGCCGGTGATCGCAGTAAAGCCAGCAGAGGAAAACGCCCATTTCAGCCCCAGTAGGAACATCAGGGCAGCGGCCAGGACTTCGCGCCATTGCCACAGCGCTTCGCGGGCTTCGGGGCGGATGAAACTCATGTGTTTCGCCTCATAAAAACGTCTGGCAGGCGGTACGACCTGCCGTGCCCTCCTTACTTGTGGGGTCAGGGCGGCGGATGCAATGGCGGCCAGGCCGATTGCAGGCTGCATGGGCGGTTTCTGCACCGCCGGCTACCGCTGACGCATACTCAAAGGTTAACCGAAAATGGTTTCCAAACCGTGACCAGAGGCTTTGCCCCACTCTTACCAGCGCCCCGCCTGTTGCCGTTGTGTCATGGCGACCCACTGTGCCAGCGCTCGGGACGCACGGGGGAACAGCCGTCGTAAGGAGCTTTGATTGCCTCAAACTGCATAAAGGAACAATCCAACAAGAGCTCCAATCCTTCAGCAGTCTTTCGAAAGAGCTTGCTGCCGACGCATTCGTAGCAATCTAGCAAACTTGTAATTTTCCCTCGTTTGGATTGGACTGATTCCCGCAATGCAATCTGCTCGTGATAAGAAATGCCCGCATCTTTTGCGTTTCGGCAATGAGACCAATTCTTCCAGTCGGTGTCTTGCCGCAAGCCACAGTCCAATTGGATTGTTCCACCATCGGACATTGTGTGGTGAAAGGTCACAGTATCCTTGTCCACGAAGTACCCCCCAGCGTCAAAACTGGTTAGCCCCGTCTTGAACTCAAGCGCTGTAAAATAGGGTGCGATGCTAAGAGCCGTGAAGACATCCGGAGTTCCGCGATGCATTGCACTGTACACAAAGTACTTTCCATCGGCAGAAACTGCGCACGCGGGTTCAAAAACCCTCGTTTTGATCCACTGGCCAAGAAAAAAAGTATCGCCTTTTGTGTCCCAAGAGATCAGCCGGTACAGGCTGCTTTTAGCCCGGTATAGGATAACCGCCGTCGAATTTTCCACCGCAAAAAACAGATGCAATTCACGGCGTGGCTCTTCCATTACCAGTCCCCCAGCGCCTGCTGCCATAGGGTCATGGCGGCCACGGCTGCGGTGTCCGCGCGCAAAATACGGGGGCCGAGGCTGACCACATGGGATTGCGGCAGCGCGTGAAGGCGTTTGCGCTCCGCCTCGGAAAAGCCGCCTTCCGGGCCGATCAGAATGGCCCATGGGGCGTCCTTTAGCGTCTCCGCGGCCAGTTGCAGCGCATTGCCCACCTCAGCCTCGTCGCAGAACATCAGCTGCCGCTCGGCGGGCCACTGATCCAGGAGGCGCGGGAGTTTCTGCAAATCCGCCACCTCCGGCACATAGGTGCCGCCGCATTGCTCTGCCGCCTCGACCGCATGGGCCTGCAGCCGGTCCTGGCGGATGCGTTCGGAATTGGTGAACTCGGTCTGCACCGGCAGGATGCGGGCGGCGCCCATCTCCGCTGCCTTTTCGACAATGAAATCGGTGCGCGCCTTTTTGATCGGGGCAAACATCAGCCACAGGTCCGGCGGCAGCTGCAGGGGCTTCGTCTGCTCCTGGCAGATCAGCGTGCCGCCGCGTTTGCCGGCTTCGGCAACCTCGGCCAGCCACTCGCCGTCCTGGCCGTTGAACAGCGCCACATGGGCGCCAGCAGACAGCCGCATCACCCCGAACAGGTAATGCGCCTGATCACGATCCAAGGGAACCGATTGCCCTGCCCCCAAAGGGTGCTCTACATACAGTCTGATTTTTGCACTCATGGGGTCCTACATATGCAAGGCCAGAAGCCAGCGCCAGAGGGTCAGGTCGCGGATGCGGTCAAGGGAAACTGGGTCGACACATATGCGCCGGAACGGACGCGGCCCTATCTGCGCCTCAGCCGCGCCGACCGTCCGATCGGCACCTGGCTGTTGCTGATCCCCTGCTGGTGGGGGCTGGCACTGGCGATCCTGGCCGATCAAAGCCCGCGCTGGAGCGACCTTTGGATTGCCATCGGCTGCGCGGCCGGCGCCTGGCTGATGCGCGGGGCCGGCTGCACCTGGAACGACATCACCGACCGCGACTTCGACGGCCAGGTGGAGCGCACCCGCTCGCGCCCGATCCCCTCGGGCCAGGTGACGGTCAAGGGCGCGCTGGCCTGGATGGGGCTGCAGTGCCTGGCTGGCCTTGCAATCCTGCTGACCTTCAACCAGGCGGCCATTGCCATGGGCATCCTGTCGCTGCTGCCGGTGGCGGTCTATCCCTTTGCCAAGCGGTTCACCTGGTGGCCGCAGGTGTTTCTGGGCCTTGCCTTCAACTGGGGCGCCATGCTGGCCTGGGTGGCGCATACCGGGTCCATGGGCTGGCCGCCCATGCTGCTGTATCTGGCCGGCATCGCCTGGACCCTGTTTTATGACACCATCTATGCCCATCAGGACACTGAGGACGACGCGCTGATCGGGGTGAAGTCCACCGCCCGGCTGTTCGGCAGCCAAACACCGATGTGGCTGCGCCGGTTCATCGTCGCTTTTGTCTGCCTGATGGCGATGGCAGTGATCGGCGCGATGCTGGAGAGCGCCTCAGTGCTGGCGCTGGTGCTGGCGCTGGCGGGGCCTTGGGCGATGGGCTGGCACATGACCTGGCAGCTGCGCGCCTTTGACGCAGAAAACAATGCCCGGCTGCTGCAGCTGTTCCGGCTCAACCGCGATACCGGCCTGATCCCGCTGATCTTCTTTGCCCTCGCCATGTTCGTGTGATTGAACCACGGCCCCGTGCAGGGTAAGAGCCACTAACTGACCAAGGGAAACTGCCGCCATATGCGCTTGTCCTCTCTGCTGATCCCAGGCCTGGCCTTCACCGCCGCCGCAGGGCTGAGCCTTGTTGCTGCCGGATTTGCCGTCACCGCGGTGGAACGCAGCACCGAAACCGGGGTGCGTCAGGCGCTTGACGGTGCCGGGCATACCTGGGCTGAGGTCACGGCGGACGGGCTGCAGGTGCTGCTCGAAGGCACCGCTCCCGACGAGGCAACCCGGTTTTCGGTGATCTCGCTGGTTGGCGGCGTGGTGGATGCGGCCCGGATCATCGACGGGATGGAGGTTCCCCCGGCCAAGGGGCTGGCGCCGCCGCGGTTTTCCGCGGAAATCCTGCGGAACGACAGCGGCATTTCCATCATCGGCCTGATCCCGGCAGGCTCCGGCCGTGCGGCCATGGTCAAGCAGCTGAACGCCCTGGCCGGTGAAGGCAGCGTGGCGGATCTCCTGGAAACAGCCAAATACACCAAGCCCGAAGGCTGGCAGCAGGCCCTGGATTTCGCTGTCGAGGCGTTGAAACTGCTGCCGCGCGCCAAGATTTCGGTTGAAGCCGGCGAGGTGTCCATCACCGCAATTTCCGGCAGCGAAGAGGCCAAGCACCAGCTGGAGGAGCAGCTTGGCCGGCTGGCGCCGCCGGGGCTGCGGCTGGCGATGGACATTGCGGCGCCGCGCCCGGTGATCACTCCCTTTACCCTGCGGTTCCTGCTGGACAAGGATGGCGCCCAGTTCGACGCCTGCTCCGCCGAGAGCGAGGAAAGCCACAAGCGAATCCTCGCCGCGGCCCGCACAGCGGGGCTGGAAGGCGAGGCCGATTGCGTGATCGGCATGGGTGTCCCTTCGCCGAACTGGGCCCGCGCGGCGGAACTCAGCATTGCCAGCCTGAACGAGCTGGGCGGCGGCTCCGTCACCATCGCCAATGCCGATATCACACTGGTGGCCGCAGAAGGCACTGCCAGCGGCACCTTCGACCATGTGGTGGGCGAACTGGAAAGCGCCCTGCCCCGGGTCTTTGCCCTGCATGCAGTGCTGCCGGTGCCGGAAGCCAGCGCCACTGCCGGGCCGCCCGAATTCACTGCCACCCTCAGCCCCGAAGGCCAGGTGCAGCTGCGCGGACGGCTCAGCGACGCGGCGCTGCGGACCGTGGCGGACAGCTATGCCAAGGCGCGCTTCGGCTCGGCGAACGTGCATACCGCCACCCGCGTCGTCGCCGACCTGCCCGCCGACTGGCCGGTGCGGGTGCTGGCCGGGCTGGAGGCGCTTTCCTATCTGCAGCGCGGCTCGGTAACGGTCACGCCGGAAAACCTGGAACTGCGCGGCATGAGCTACCGCAAGGACGCCCCGTCCGAGATCGCCCGCTTCCTGTCCGCCAAACTGGGCGAAGCAGAAACCTACGGCCTCGACATCAGCTATGAGGAGCCTCCCGCCCCCAAGGATCAGCCGATCCCGCCGGAACTCTGCGAGGCGCAGCTGGCCGGCGCCCAAGCCGAGTCGAAGATCGCCTTTGAACCCGGCTCTGCCACCATTGCCGCCGAAAGCGCCGGCACCATGGACCGGATCGCCGAAGTGCTTGCCAACTGCGGCCCGGTGCGGCTGGAGATCCAGGGCCACACCGACAGCCAGGGCCGCGAAGTAATGAATCAGAACCTGAGCCAGGCCCGGGCGCAATCGGTGCTGAACGAACTGCGCGCGCGCCGGGTGGTGACCTCAACTTTTGCAGCCAAGGGCTATGGCGAGAGCGAGCCGATCGCCGACAACGGCACCGAAGAAGGCCGCGAGGCCAACCGCCGCATCGAGTTCAAGCTGGTCCGCCCGGCTGAGCAGGCGGAAGCGGAAAACGAGAATAGCGGCGAGGCCGCCGCAAGCGCAGATGACGCACAGGAGACCACAGAGGAATGAACAGGACAGAGTTCATCATCACCACCGCGATCATCCTGTTTGCGGCCTTTGCCATGGGCTGGTTTGCCAATTGGCTGGTGCATCGTTTTACCCGGGTGCGGCAAAGCGATGTGGCTGACCTCGACCGGATGAGCCAGGAGCTGCACGAGGCGGAGGAAACCCGCGACCAGGCGATCACCTATCTGCAGCAGCGCGAGGCGGAGCTGACCAACCAGCTGACCCAGACCGAAGCGGAGCTGCGGGCGGCAATGGAAGGCCTGCGCGAGGCCCGCCGCGAGGCCGAGGAGCTGCGCTCCCAAATTCCGCACTGACCTTGGGAAGAGGCCTGCCGCGCCTGCAGGCTCCGGCGGGCCAAGGAGGCCGCAGGCCCCGCGAAGCGCGCATGCCCTTGACGCGCCAATCTTCAAACAAACTCGAATCGGGCCTGATCGGCTGACCTGCCCTGTCAGGCCCTCTCAGCAAAAGGAAAACGCCGCGCAGAGCGCGGCGCCCGGCCCAATAGGCGGAAATCATCTCTTGATGATTGAATGGCTGGCGGGAGCCCCCTGTTCCGCCTCGGCCTCACCAGCGCTTCAGGGCGTCCTCGTCGGCATCCTTGGCCTCGACCCAACCGGTGCCGCCGCCTTCCAGAATCTCCTTCTTCCAGAACGGCGCGCGGGACTTCAGGTAGTCCATCAGGTACTCCGCCGCCTCAAAGGCATCCTTGCGGTGGCGCGCCGCGGTGGCGACCATCATGATGCGCTCGCCCGGGGCCAGGTGGCCGTGGCGGTGAATCACCAAGGCATCGGCCAGCGACCAGCGTGTCATGGCCTCCTGCGCGATCGCGGTCAGCGCCTTTTCGGTCATGCCGGGATAGTGCTCGATCTCCATCGCCCGAAGCCCGCCCTGATCCGCGTCCCGCACAACGCCGGTGAAGGTCACCACGGCGCCTGCATTGGAAACCGCCGCCGCAAAGGCATCGCTTTCGGCACCCAATTCAAACGGAGCCTCCTGTACCGAGATCCGCATCGCGTCAGCCTCCGGTCATCGGCGGGAAGAAAGCCACCTCGCGCACGCCGTCCAGCGGCGCGTCGAACTCCGACAGCTCCTGGTCCAGCGCCACCCGCAAGGCCGACAGGTCGGCAAAAGCGGCGGCATAACGGTCTTCACGCCCGCGCAGTTCCTCTACCAGATCCGCCACCGTGGCAGCGGTGGTTTCGACCCGCTCGCGCGGCAGGCCGATGCGCTCGCGCACCCAGGCGAAATACAAGACATCCATCAGTGGGCCTCCTTCAAATGCGGCATCGCCTTGCGCAGGTAGTCGATACCGGTGAACGCGGTCAGGGCGGCAGCAATCCACAGCAGCCACAGCCCGATGCGGCCGGTCCAGACCATGCCGTCGAATTTCCAGCGCAGGCCCATTTCATCAGAAACCTGCCCCGTCATGATCTGGTCGATCAGCGCCTGATCCATGCCAAAGGAGGACATCACCAGATAGTGCTCGAAGATTCCTTGCGAGAACAGCGTGGCAATCGCGATCATCTGGGCCGTGGTTTTCCACTTGGCGAGCTTGGTCACCTTCAGCGTGCCAGCCGCAGCGCCAAGGTACTCGCGCAAGCCGGACACAAACACCTCGCGGAACAGGATCACCGTGGCGGGCAGCACCAGCCATGGGGTCCAGTGTTCGGTGGAGTAGCCCACCAGGATCATCAGCGCGATCACCACCATCGCCTTGTCGGCAATCGGATCCATCATCGCGCCCATTTTGGTTTCCTGCTTCCAGGCCCGCGCCAGGTAGCCGTCGAACCAGTCGGTCACAGCCGCCGTCACAAACAGCAGCAAGGCAAACCAGTCCGCATAGGGCCGGTGGAAATACAGGAACATCACGGCTAGGCCGGGCGCCGCGACCAGGCGCAGCAGGGTGAGGATATTGGGCAGAGTCCACTTCATGCGGCGCACATTATCCGGCTGTTTCGCAAGTGGAAAGCGGGGTTAGCTAAAATTCGGCAATGGCTGGCGCTGGCGCACCGCGGCAGTCTGCAGCAATCCGGGCACGTTGCACACGGAACGGGCCCATTCCTCACCCTACGGAGGTATCCAGCAGCGCGCCTTTCTTTTCGCCGTGGTGGCTGGAATGATCAAACTTCCGGTGCACCTCGTTCAACCGGTCGCGGTCAACAAAGATATGGTTGTTGATCTCCCGCATCAGATCTTCCTTGGCCATCTTCAGTGCATCCGCCTCGGTATCCGCCAATCCGGTGCCTCTAAGCTTGTTCAGCTCCTTGGCGATCTTTTCGCATTCCTTCTTGGCCTTGTCCAAGTGCTGGGCCTCATGCGCCAGGCAGCAGGCATAGAAGCGGTACCATTCGATCAGCGCCCGCGGCGACAGCCCGCTGACAGAGCGTTTCGGGCACTTGACCGTCGTATGCAGGATCAGCTTCAGCGCTGAAACCTTGGCCGTCACCTCGAACCAGCCGGTTTTCTTGTCGATCTTGGCTTTGCCGTCTGCCACGTATTTGCCCTTGGCGGTCAGGCATTCCAATTCCGTGGTGGTCAGAAAGGCCACCTTCTTGTTGTCGTTCGGATCCTTCGGCCCGCTCTTCTTGATGCTCTTGGCTATGTCGGGCAGCGTTTTTCCGGACACTGAGTAGGTGTCATAGACAACGGATTTCACGGTCAGGGAGACGGGCATAATTCCTCCAGGCAGTTAACGGCTGCCCTTCAGACATAGCACGATACTCCCATGGCCCAAGTTCAGCAGGCTAGCCCTGCGTGTGAAAGTGGTCGTAGATCCGTTCTGCCAGCGCCTCGGATATTCCATCCACAGCCTTGAGGTCAGCCAGATTGGCGCGGCTCACCGCCTTGGCGCTGCCGAAATGCGCCAGCAGCGCCCGCTTGCGCGAGGCGCCGACGCCCGGCACCTCGTCCAGCGGCGTGGCGCTCAGCGCCTTGGCGCGCTTGGCGCGGTGGGTGCCGATGGCGAACCTGTGCGCCTCGTCCCGCATCCGCTGGATGAAATAGAGCACCGGATCATTGCGTTGCAGAGCAAAGGCGCTTTCGCCGGGACGGTAGAACTCTTCCTTGCCGTGGTCGCGGTCCACGCCCTTGGCGACGCCGACCATGGGAATGTCCTGCACGCCATGTTCTTCCATGATCTCCGCCACCGCCGAGACCTGCCCGGCGCCGCCGTCGATCAGCAGCAGGTCCGGCCACAGGCCTTTGCCGCGGTCCGGGTCTTCCTTCAGCAGGCGCGAGAAGCGGCGGTTCAGCACTTCCTTCATCATGCCGAAGTCATCGCCGGGCACCAGGTCGTCACCCTTGATGTTGAACTTGCGGTAAGCGTTTTTCAGGAAGCCCTCCGGCCCCATCACGATCATGCCGCCCACCGCATTTGTGCCCTGGATATGCGAGTTGTCGTAGACCTCGATCCGCTGCGGCGGGCCTTCCAGTCCAAAGGCCTCGGCCAGCCCGCGCAGCAGCTTCGCCTGGGTCGCGCTTTCGGCCATGCGGCGGGCCAGGCTTTCGCGGGCGTTGCGCACCGCAAAGGCCACCAGCTCTGTCTTTTCACCGCGCTGGGGCACCAGCAGCTCGACCTTGCGCTCGGCTTTCTCGCTCAGCGCCGCCTCCATCAGGTCGGCGTTTTCGATACCGTCTGACAGGATCAGCTGCCGGGGCGGCTCCTTGTTGCCGTAGAACTGGCCGAGGAAGGCCTCCATGACCTCTGCCGGGCTCATGTCTGCGTCCACCCGCGGGTAGAAATCCTGGTTGCCCCAGTTCTGGTTGGCACGGATGAAGAAGACCTGCACGCAGGCCTGACCGCCATCCATGTGCAGGCCGATCACATCCGCCTCCGCCACACCGCGCGGGTTGATGCCTTGGCTGGTCTGCACCTGGGTCAGCGCCTTGATCCGGTCGCGCAGGGCGGCGGCACGCTCGAACTCCATCGCCTCGGAGGCGGCCATCATCTGCTCCGCCAGCTCCTCCTGGATACTGGTGGAACGGCCGGACAGGAAACGCTCGGCGTCGCGGACGCTGGCGGCGTAATCCTCTTCGCTGATCAGCCCGGTGCAGGGCGCGGTGCAGCGCTTGATCTGGTATTGCAGGCAGGGGCGCGTGCGGGTCTCGAACATCGAATCCGAGCAGTTGCGCAACAGGAACGCCTTTTGCAGCTGGTTGAGCGTCCGGTTCACCGCGCCTGCGCTGGCGAAGGGGCCGAAATAGCTGCCCTTCTGCTTGCGGGCACCGCGGTGTTTCTTGATCTGCGGAAAGGCATGATCCTTGGCCACCAGGATATTGGGGAAGCTTTTGTCGTCGCGCAGCAGCACGTTGTACTTGGGCTTCAGCTGCTTGATCAGATTCTGTTCCAGCAGCAACGCCTCGGTTTCCGTCCGGGTGGTCAGGAACATCATCGAGGCGGTGAGCGCGATCATCCGCTCGATCCGCGGGCTGTTGCCGGGGCGGGTATAATTCGACACCCGAGCCTTGAGATTGCGTGCCTTGCCCACGTAGAGCACCCGGCTGTCCGCATCCAGCATCCGATAAACGCCGGGCGATGCGTCCAGTGTTTTTACATAATCCTGGATCACCGCATAACCGGTGCGGGCGGGCGAATCCGGGGCTGTTTCGGAAGGCTGGTCAGTCATGCGCCCAGACATATGATTCCCTGCCCCTGGCTGCAACGTTTGCCTGTCCGGATCAAGAGCGGGGAAATCCACGGAACCTGTGGATAACTGCGGAGATATCTTTGGGCTATCCCGGCTTTTCTCTTATATCAGAGCGGTTTTGGACGGATGCCTAATTTTTAGGCACTTCAATAAGATGCTGATTTAACGCAAAATTTTTCCTGCCACCTGTCAAGGTTTTGAAAAGAAAAGCACTTTTGTAACGCTTCCGTGACGGCAGGTGAACCGGTGCAAAACTTGCGGCAAAAGGGACGGTTTTGTCCCTGTTTGCGTCACTCAAGACCGTCGCTGTCCGGGGTTCTCCAGCCCAGGTGCTGGCCGCCGTCCACGCAGATCATCTGGCCGGTAACCGCTTTTGCCCGCAGCAGATAGCTGAGCGCCGCGGTAACGTCCCCTGCGTCCGCGCCGCGCTGCAAAATCGTGGACTTCCGCTGCCGGGCAAACTGTTCCTCGCTTTGCCGCGGCCCCTGCAAGGTTGGGCCCGGGCCGATTGCGTTGACGCGGATCCGCGGCGCCAGCGCCTGGGCTGCCGTCCGGGTCAGCGTCCACAGCGCCGATTTGGCCAGTGTGTAGCTCATGAACTCCGGCGTCAGCTTGCGCACCCTCTGGTCGATCATGTTGACCGCCAGGCCCCAGGCGCGAGGCTCGCCCGCCGCGTCAGCTTCCAAAGCAACCTCCTGTGCCGCCATTGCCTGCAGCAGCACAAAAGGAGCCCTGAGGTTGCTGCCCATATGCCGGTCCCAGCTGCTGCGGGTGGCTGTGGCCAGGGTGTCATGTTCGAACACAGACGCATTGTTCACCAGACAGGTGACGGGACCGCCCAGCGCCGCAGCCGCACGCGGCACCAGCGCCTGCGCCTGCGCCTCTTCCAGCAGGTCCGCCGCCAGCGGCACGGCCTGACGGCCCATTGCGCGGATCTGTGCGGCTGTCTCCTCTGCCGCATCAGCCGAAGACGCATAGTGGACCGCCACGTCGCACCCTTGCGCTGCAAGTTCCAGCGCCATGGCCCGGCCCAGCCGCCTGCCCGCTCCGGTCACCAATGCCCGCATCTGCGCCTCCCTGCTGCTGCCCGCGCTGTCAGAGTTAGAACAGGACGAACATATAAGCCAGATAGAGGGCGGACAGAACGCCGCCCCAGATACGGGTGATATCCTGTTTGAAGAAGACAAAGGGGATCAGCAGGAGCGAGGCCGTCAGCATGACCCACAGGTCGAACTGCAGGAACTCCGGGTCTACGCTGATCGGGCCGACAAAGGTGGCGATGCCGATGATGGCCAGCAGGTTGAACATGTTGGAGCCGATCACATTGCCCAGCGCCACATCAGCCTGGCGGCGCAGGGCCGCCATCACGGTGGTGGCCAGCTCCGGCAGCGATGTGCCGATCGCCACCAGCGTCAGGCCGATCACCGTTTCGCTGATGCCATAGGTGCGCGCAATGATGCTGGCATTGTCCACCAGCAGGTCAGCCCCCAGCGGCAGGCCGATCAGGCCCAGCAGCAGATAGATGCAGACCCGCCAGTACGGCATGTCCGGATCGGCTTCCTCGATCTCTTCCAGCTCCGTATCCGCGGCACAGCCTTTGCCATTGCGCCGGTGGTTGCGCGCCTCGTGGAAGGCTATGCCGAGCACCCCGGCAAGCGCAGCCAGCAGGATCAGGCCGGACCAGATGGTGAAGGTCCCGCAGAAGGCCAGGCCGATGAACAGCACGGAGGCCCCGAGCATGAAGATGTAGTTCTTGCGGGTGCTGCATTCGCTGGTGTGCAGGGCGCGCATTAACGCGGGAATGCCCAGAACCAGCAGGATATTTGCGGTGTTCGACCCCACCACGTTGCCCAGCGCGATACCGTCTGCCCCCTCGTGCACAGCACTGATGGCAATGAGCAGCTCCGGCGCCGAGGTGCCGAAGGCCACGATGGTCAGACTGACGATCAGCGCAGGCACCCCCAGCCGCAGGCTGAGGTTCACCGCGCCGCGCACCAGCGCGTCGCCCGCCAG
This sequence comes from Leisingera sp. JC11, assembly GCF_040704725.1. Taxonomy (NCBI): domain Bacteria; kingdom Pseudomonadati; phylum Pseudomonadota; class Alphaproteobacteria; order Rhodobacterales; family Roseobacteraceae; genus Leisingera; species Leisingera sp. JC11. The sequence goes on along the minus strand of NZ_JBFCVS010000007.1, from coordinate 93,182 downwards.
CAGCAGGATCACCAGACCAAGCGCCGAGTACAGCCATGGCATCATTTGCCACGATCTCCTTTTCTACAGGCGCACGGCCCCTTGCCGATCTTGAACCGGCCGCATGACGGGCAGCGCCTGGAATTGATTTGCTTCTGGCCGGGAAACCGCAGCTTGCCGAACATCGCAAGCACAGCCATCACCACCAGAAAGATTGCAACGATCTTGAACAGCACGTCAGAGACCGAAACGCGCGTATTCGGCACGCTCCTCGATCCCGGCCAGCGCGTCCTGCGCGACCTGCATGCCGAAGCGGCTCCAGAACGGTTTTTTCAGGCCGTAGCGGCGGAAGCGGACCTTCTCGCCGAACCGTTCCTGCATTTTGGGCTTCAGATGGCCGATGCCGTCGATCAGCCCCAGCTCCTCGGCCCGGCGCGCCAGCCAGATCTCGCCGGTGAACAAGTCTTCATCGCTGTGCAGCTTGGACCCGCGGCGTTCGGTGATATGATCGATGAAGTTGGCGTGGATATCGTTCAGGATCACCTTGAGGCGTTTGACATCCTCGGGGTTCTCCGGGCGGAACGGGTCCAGCATGGATTTGCTCTCCCCCGCGGTATAGACCCGCCGCTCCACGCCCTGTCGGGCCAGCAGAACATGGGCGCCGAAACCTGCCGAGATGACCCCGACCGAACCCAGCACGGAGCTGGCGTCGGCCCAGATCTCATCCGCAGCCGCGGCCAGCCAATAGCCGCCGGAAGCGGCCACGTCCTCGACAAAGGCAAAGACCGGGATGTCCATTTCCTCGGCCAGGCGGCGGATGCGGGCGCCGATCATCGAGCTTTGCACCGGCGAGCCGCCAGGAGAGTTGATTTCCAGCGCCACCGCGGCGGGCTTGCCCTTGCGGAAGGCGCGCTCCAGCACCGGGGCCAGCGCGGTATCGCTGAGGGAGCCGCGGCCTGGCATGCCGATGGCGCCATTGAGGCGCACCACTGCCACCAGCGGCTGTCTTTTCAGGAAAGGCAGGCGAAATCTCATGGCGCCGATGTAGAGGGCCGCCCGGGGTGAAACAAGGTGCGCGGTCTTGGGAATTGGCGTGAAATGCAAAAACCGCCCGGCCGCGGGCATAAATGCAACGCTGGTCTGCGCCTGGCAAATAGCCCGGATGCTCTCCCGCCCGTCAGGCCGGCAGCTTGCAGCCGCCGCCTTCCCGTTGGGTCACGCACCGCGCTGCCGCGCGGCGCATGACGCCAGCTGCAAGCGCAACACCCGGCACGCGGCACGCGTGCCGGGCCCAACCGTGACGGGCGCCCTGCGGGCGCCCGGAGCGGGCGGGAGCGCTTTACCTTGCCTGCAATGCCCGGATCAGGCCCGGATGCGCCAGCCGGTTTTGAAGATCCACCAGATCACTGCCATGCAGGCCAGGGTAAAGCCGCCGATTGCTCCGAGGCTCAGCAGCACCGGCACATCCGCCTGGCCGAAAAAGGCCCAGCGGAAGCCGGACACCAGATAAACCACCGGGTTGAACAGGGTGATCGTCTGCCACACCGGCGGCAGCATCGAGATCGAATAGAAAGACCCGCCCAGGAACACCAGCGGCGTCACCACCAGCAGCGGCACCAGCTGCAGCTGCTCGAAGTTCCCCGCCCAGATGCCGATGATGAAGCCCATCAGCGAGAAGCTGAGGCAGGTCAGCACAAGGAACGCCACCATTGCCAGCGGGTGCTGGATGGACAGATCGACAAACAGCGACGCCGTGCACAGGATCACGGTGCCGATGAACAGCGACTTGGTTGCCGCCGCGCCGACGAATCCCGCGACCACCTCCAGGAAATTGATCGGCGCCGACAGGATCTCATAGATATTACCGATGAATTTCGGGAAGTAGATTCCGAAGGAGGCGTTCGAGATGCTCTGGGTGATCACCGACAGCATCACCAGCCCCGGCACGATGAAGGCGCCGTATTCGACCCCGTCGACCTCCTGGATGCGGCTGCCGATGGCGCTGCCGAACACCACGAAGTACAGAGACGTGGACAGAACCGGCGAGATGAAGCTTTGCAGGAAGGTGCGCCAGAACCGCGCCATTTCCGCCCTGTAGATGGTGGCAACTGCTGTCCAATTCATGCTGCATCTCCTGAAACAGCCCCGCCTGAGGCTTTGCCGCCTGAAACCAGGCCGACAAAGATGTCCTCCAGGCTGGATTCGCGGGTCTGCACGTCTGCCAGCACCAGACCGGCCTCCGCCACATCGTTCAGAAGCGTGGTGATGCCCGTCCGTTCCGCCCGCGTGTCATATGTGTAAAGCAGCGCATCGCCGCCGTTGACGATCTGCAGGTTGTGCTGCGCCAGCGCCACAGGGATCGCGGTGACCGGTGCGGTCAGCTGCACCTCCAGCTGCTTCTGCCCCATCCGGGCCATCAGCTGCTCCTTCTCCTCGACCAGCAGAAGCTCTCCGCCGGTGATGACCCCGACCCGGTCGGCAATCGCTTCGGCTTCCTCGATGTAATGCGTTGTCAGGATGATTGTGACCCCGTCCGCCTTCAGCTCGCGGACGATCTCCCACATGTCCTTGCGCAATTCGACGTCGACACCCGCGGTCGGCTCATCCAGAAACAGGATGCGCGGCTCATGCGCCAGCGCCTTGGCGATCAGCACGCGCCTTTTCATGCCGCCCGAAAGGTCCATGATCCGGCTGTCCCGCTTTTCCCACAGAGACAGCTTGCGCAGCACGTCTTCCACCAGCGCCGGGCTGGCAGGCTTGCCGAACAGGCCGCGGGAGAAGGTGACCGTGTCCAGAACCTTGGTGAAGGGCTCCAGCGTGATCTCCTGCGGCACCAGCCCGATCAGGGCACGCGCCTGCCGGAACTGGCCGACATTGTCGAACCCGCCAACGCTGACACTGCCAGAAGTCGCGGTGGTTATACCGCAAATGGTTGAAATCAGGGTGGTCTTGCCCGCGCCATTGGGGCCGAGCAGTGCCAGGATTTCACCTTCTTCAATATCCAGCGAGACGCCTTTCAGCGCCTGGAAGCCGCCATCGTATGTTTTGCGCAGATCGCGGATGGACAGGATCGCTGCCATGATGCCTCCGGGATGGTCTCAAATCCCGGCCACCCTAGCGGCGGTTTGCCGCATCTGCCAGCCCTGCGCCGCGGATCGGTCCGCAGAATGGCCTGTGCGCCAGTGCAGGGGTCAGCCGCGCCCTGTCACCTTGCTGAACCAGCCCTTCTTTTCTTCACCCTCTTCCGGCGTATCGCCATCCTGGCTTTCCTCTTCCGGCGCCAGATGCGCCTGCAGGTTGGCAAAGAACTGATCCGCCATCTTCTTGGCAAAGCCGTCGATGATCCGGCTGCCCAGCTGCGCCAGCTTGCCGCCGACCTTGGCCTCCACGTCATAGGACAGCAATGTGCCGGTTTCCGACGGCGCCAGCGTCACCACCGCACCGCCTTTGGCGAATCCCGCCGCGCCGCCCTTGCCCTCGCCGGAGATGGTCAGCTTCTCGTTTGCAACCAGATCCGACAGTGTGACCTGCCCCTTGAAGGTGGCTTTGACCGGCCCGACCTTCTGAGTGACCGTGGCCTCGAACCCTTCCTCCGGTGTGCCGGCCACTTCCTGCGCGCCGGGCACGCAGGCCTGCAGCACCTCCGGGCTCAGCAGCGCCGCATAGACGGTTGCCGGGTCAGCGGCGATCTCTTTCTGGTCACTCATCTGCATTGTGGAGCCTCCCTGGCGCTTGCTTGCGGACTGTTCCAGACCTAGCCCCCCGCTCCGCCCCTGCCAAGCCCGCAGTGACATTCAGGCATCTTGCGGCCGCTCCCGGCTCTCTTGCCGGCGGCGGTTTTGCCGATCTTATCTTGACGTCAAGATTTTTAGAAACTATCTCGACATCAAGGTAAATGCAAAGCCAACACAGGAGCACACCATGAAGATCATTCTCTTTGGCGCCACCGGAGACGCCGGCGGTGCAGCATTGCAGGCCGCCGTTGCCCGCGGCCACCAGGTCACCGCGGTTGCACGCCGCCCGCAGGCCCTGGCGGCGGCCAGCCCGCTGGTGACACCGCTGGCACTGGATCTGCTGGCAGAGCCGCAAGCTGCAGCAGACGCCGCCGCGGGCCACGACTTGGCCATCAGCACCCTGCGCCCGCCCGCTGGGCACGAGCCGGACCTGGTGCCGCTGACCCGCACTGCGCTGGCGGCGGCACGGCAAGCCGGGATCCCGGTTCTGGTCACCGGCGGCGCTGCAACGCTGAAACTGGCCGACGGCAGCGGCCACACGGTGCTGAGCGCTCCCGGTTTCCTGCCCGAAAGCGTCCGCCCGATTGCAGAGGCCTGTGCCGCGCAGGACGCGCTGCTGGAGGCGGAAACAGAGGCGCAATGGACCTGCCTGCGCCCGCCCGCGATGCTGACGAAGGGGCCGCAGACCGGCAGCTACCGCTTCGGCACCGACACGCTGGTCACCGATGCAGCGGGCAACTCGCAGATTTCCTTTGCCGATTTCGGTGCGGCGCTGCTGGATCTGGCCGAAACCCCGCGCGGCACCCGGCAGAAGCTGACCGTTGCCTGGGGCGCTCCTGCCCCCGCCCTGGCGGCTGGCTGACGCCGCCCTTGGGGCAGCGTTGGGCCGGGCAGCACGCGGCCGCGTGCTGCAGCGCCGCGCACCAGCGCGGCGCCGGGCCCAAGGCTTTGCCGGGCATCTGCAATGCCCGGCAAAACCTTGGGAGCCGGTCGCTCGCCCGATGACCGGATCAGCCGCAGGACAGCGCCCTCAATAGGGCAGCCCGACGTAATTTTCCGCCAGCGACACCTGTGCTGCCTCTGAGGAAAACAGGTAGTCCAGTTCGGCCCGCTGCAACCGCAGGTCCGTCTCCGACCCCTCCGGCGCCCGGTGCAGCAGGTTGGTCATCCACCAGCTGAACCGCTCCGCCTTCCAGACCCGGGCCAGCGCCTTTTCCGAATAGCCGTCCAGCCCGGCGCTATCGCCGTTCAGGTAGTGGTCCAGGAACCCATGGTAGAGGTAGTGAATATCAGATGCCGCCAGGTTCAGCCCCTTGGCGCCGGTGGGCGGCACGATATGGGCCGCGTCACCCGCCAGGAACAGATTGCCGTAACGCATCGGCTCGGCCACGAAGCTGCGCAGGGGGGCGATGGATTTCTCAATGGAAGGCCCGGTCTGCAGGCCCGCCGCCACGTCCTGCGGCAGCCGCCGTTTCAACTCCTCCCAGAACGCCGCATCGCTCCAATCCTCCACGCGGTCGGTCAGCGGCACCTGGATGTAATAGCGGCTCAGCACGCGGCTGCGCAGCGAGCACAGCGCGAAGCCGCGCTCGTGCCGGGCATAGATCAGCTCCTCAGCCACTGGCGGTGTTTCCGACAGAACCCCCAGCCAGCCGAAGGGGTAGACCTTCTCGTACTCCTTCAGCACATCCGCCGGGATTGATTTGCGGCTGACGCCATGAAAGCCGTCAGCGCCGACGATGAAGTCGCACTCGGCACGCCGGGCCTCGCCGCCGTGCTCCCAGGTCACATAGGGGCGCGCTTCGGTCAGCGCCTGCGGCTGCACATTCTGCGCCTCGTGAATGACCACGCCGTCCATCGCATCCCGTGCCTCGTAAAGGTCACGGGTCACCTCGGTCTGGCCGTAGACCATCACCGTGTCGCCGCCAGTGTGCTTTGCCAGATCAACCCGGTCCAGCTGCCCCTGATGGGCGATATGAAAGCCCTCGTGGATTTCCCCCTCGCGGTCCATGCGCTCACCGCAGCCCGCTTCGCGCATCAGGTTGACGAAACCATGCTCCAGCACGCCTGCCCGGATGCGGCCCAGCACATGCTCCCGAGTGTGCTTCTCCAGCACGATCGAACTGATCCCCTTGCGGTGCAGGAGCTGCGACAGCAGCAGCCCCGAAGGCCCGCCGCCGATGATGACAACCTGTGTCTGATGCGTGGACATGCGCGTTCCCCTGATCGTTTTACTGTTTTCGTGCGTTAAGGATTATGCACCAAGCGCTGATATCTGCGAATGGACCAAGCGCGCCACTTCTTGTACATTTCGAACATGAACTCTCCAACCCGCATCGACAGCTACAACTTGTTCGGAGAAACTGCCGAACTGGCTGATGTGCTGCACATAGAGACGATCCGCGCGCGTTCGGAGCTGCATGATTGGGAGTTGCGGCCGCACCGGCACGCCAGACTGCATCAGCTGCTGGTGCTGACCAGCGGGGACGGAGAGGCTGATCTTGACGGAATCAGACATGGGCTGGCTCCGCCCTGCCTGATCAATGTGCCGCGCGGCGTGGTGCATGGCTTCCGGTTCGGCAGCGGCACCAGCGGCTGGGTGATTACCCTGACATCAGACCTGCTGGACCAGAATCTGACGCCGGGCGAAGGGGTCCGCGCTGTTCTGGACCTGCCCGCCGTTCTGCCGCTGCCTGACGGACTTCAGGATCTGGCAGAGCAGCTGTTCAAGGAATACGGCCGCCGCGACTTCGGGCGCGCGCAGATGCTGCGCGGACTGACGCTTTCGCTCACCGCAGCGGCTGCGCGTGCCATTGCTGCCAGCCAGGAAACCTCTGCGCAAGCGCAGCACAGCACGCTGTTCGCCCGGTTCGAGGCGCTGGTAGAACGCGACTTCCGCCTGCGCCGACCGCTTGCGGAATATGCCAGAGAACTGGCGGTTTCCGCCACTCACCTCAATCGCCTTTCCCATCAGGCCACCGGCCAGCCGGCCTCGGCGCTGGTCAGCGCCCGGGTGCTGCGGGAGGCGCGGCGGCTGCTGATCTATACCAACCTGACAGCGGCGCAGATCGCCTATGAGCTCGGCTTCAACGATCCGGCCCATTTCAGCCGGATGTTTGCCAGGGGCACCGGAATGCCGCCACGGAAATTCCGCCAGCAGCTTGCCGGAAGCGGCTGAGCCGGAGCAGACTGGCGCTTGCAGGCCATCGCAAAGGGAGCGCAAAATGCTGCACGGGATCCGCATTCTGGAGGTCGAGGGCCTGGGCCCCGGCCCCTTTGCCGCGATGACACTGGCCGACCTCGGGGCGGAGGTGATCTGCGTGCACCGCCCGTACACCCCCCGTACACCGGGCCGTACACCGGGGATGCCGGAAAGCTCGCTGCTGGACCGCGGCAAGCGGTCGATCACGCTGGACCTGAAGGACCCTGCCGATGCGGAGACCTTCCTGAAACTTGCCAAAACCGCACATGGTCTGATCGAGGGCTTCCGCCCCGGCGTGATGGAGCGGCTGGGCCTCGGCCCCGAGGCCTGCCACGCGGTGAACCCGGCGCTGGTTTACGGGCGGATGACCGGCTGGGGCCAGGACAGCCCGCTGGCCCATGCGGCGGGGCATGACCTCAATTACATTTCGCTGTCAGGCGCACTGTGGTATGCCTCCGCCCCCGGCGACGTGCCGCTGACGCCTGCGACGCTGGTCGGCGATATCGGCGGCGGCGCGATGTATCTGGTGGCGGGGATGCTGGCGGGCATTCTCAAGGCGCAGTCCAGCGGCAAAGGATGCGTGGTTGATGCCGCGATCTATGACGGCTCGGCCCATATGATGAACCTTCTGATGAGCATCCGTCAGGCCGGAAACTTTGGCGTTACACGTGGAGCAAACCTGCTCGACGGGCCGCATTGGAGCCGCACCTATGCCTGTGCCGATGGCGGCTATGTCTCGGTGCAATGCCTGGAGCCGAAGTTCTATGCGCTGTTTCTGGAAAAGCTGGGACTGGCAGAAGATGCAGAATTCCAGCAGCAGTTCGACAAAGCCAAGTGGCCTGCCCTCACTGGCCGCCTTGCCGGGATCTTTGCCAGCCAGCCGCGCGATCACTGGGCGGCATTGTTCGAGGGGAGCGATGCCTGCGTCGCGCCGGTGCTGAACCCGGAGGAAGCCAAGGCGCATGGGATGAACACCCGCGGCACCTGGGTTGAAGACCAAGGCGTGCTGCAAGCCGCCCCTGCCCCGCGGTTTTCCACCCAGCCTGAGTGGGCGCCGCCGGAGATCCCCCGGCGCGGCCAGCACACGGAGGACATCCTGGCAGAACTGAACCAGGAGTAGGGTCAGTCCTCTTTCTTGGCCTTTTCGGCAGCGGCCTTCATCCGCTTGAGCAGCTCAGCCTTGTCCGCCTGCTTGCCAAACGGGTTTTTCTTGGTGCCCTTGGCATTGTGTTCCGAATGACGGGGTTTGTTGCTGCCCATGCGGGCGCCGCCCATTCTGCTGTAGTCCATCGTGAGACCTCTGGATGTATCCGAAGATGCGGCTATTGCCGCATCTTATTGGATAACACAAGATCAGCCGTTGCGGACCGTGTCGATCATCAGCTGCACATTGTCCGGGTCGGCGTCGGGCGTGATGCCGTGGCCCAGGTTGAAGATATGCGGGCCGTTCCTGAACGCCTCGACGATGCGGCGGGTTTCATCGACCAGAGCCTGCCCGCCGGTCACCATGTGGCGGGAGGCGAGGTTGCCCTGCACGCAGCCGTCCGCCTGCACATTGGCAGCGGCCCAGACCGGGTCCACGGAGTTGTCCAGCGCCACGCAGTCGACGCCGGTTGCCTTGGCAAAGCCCACGTAATTCTCGCCCGCCTCGCGCGGGAAGCCGATGACGGGGATGCCCGGGTGGCGTTCCTTCAGCGCCTGGGTGATCTGGCGGCAGGGCTCCAGCGCGTATTTCCGGAACGCCTCGCCCTTCAGCGAGCCGGCCCAGCTGTCGAAGATCTTGACCACTTCGGCGCCGGCCTCGATCTGCTTGGAGAGGTAGTCGATTGTCGCCTCGGTGATGCGCGCCAGAAGTGCCTCGAACAGGGCGGTGTTTTCCTCGCGCAGGGCGTGGGCAGGCCCCTGGTCCGGGGTGCCGCGGCCCGCAATCATATAGGTGGCAACGGTCCAGGGCGCGCCGGCGAAGCCGATCAGCGTGGTTTCCGCGGGCAGCTCGCGCGACAGGATGCGGACGGTTTCATAGATCGGGTTCAGCGTCTCGTGGATATCGGACGCCGGACCCAGCTTGGCGAAGTCCCCCTCAGTCGTGATGGTCGAGAGCCGCGGGCCTTCGCCGGTCACGAACCACAGATCGGCACCGAGCGCCTGCGGCACCAGCAGGATGTCGGCAAACAGGATCGCCGCGTCGAACCCGTAGCGGCGGATCGGCTGCAGGGTCACCTCGGCGGCCAGATCGGAATTGTAGCAGAGCGACAGGAAATCCCCGGCCTCGGCCCGCGTGGCGCGGTATTCCGGCAGGTAGCGGCCGGCCTGGCGCATCATCCAGATCGGCGGCACATCCTGTTTCTCACCCGCCAATGCGCGCAGCAGCTTCTTTTGTCCGGCCATGGTCATCCTCGCTATCATTCGCCCCTGAGGTCACGCCTGCGAGGGCGAATGTCAAGAGCAGGGGCGATCTGCCGCGCCCCGGGCAAACGTTCCTTGTCCTATGTCAAAGTCCGCGCGCGGCACCCGTGGGAGATGCGCAAAAACCGGTTTCCACCGGGACGCAAACTGATTTATGGCTTTCTGCATGACACTGACCCTGCCCTCCCCCGCTTCGCCCCTGAAGATCGGCACCCGCGGATCGCCGCTGGCGCTGGCCCAGGCGTATGAGACCCGCAGCCGCCTCGCCGCCGCATTCGATCTGCCGCAGGAGGCGTTCGAAATCGTGGTGATCAAGACCACCGGCGACAATCAGGCGCTGATTGCGGCGGACAAGCCGCTGAAGGAGCTGGGCGGCAAGGGGCTGTTCACCAAGGAGATCGAAGAGGACCTGCTGTCGGGCGCCATCGACATCGCGGTGCATTCGATGAAGGACATGCCGGTTGCGCAGCCGGAGGGGCTGGCGCTGGACACCTATCTGCCGCGCGAGGACGTGCGGGATGCCTTTATCTCGCCGTCGCTGAAGTCCCTGCACGATCTGGCCGAGGGCGCGGTGGTCGGCACCTCCTCGCTGCGCCGCCGGGCGCAGCTGCTCAATCGCCGCCCGGACCTGAATGTGGTGGAGTTCCGCGGCAATGTGCAGACCCGGCTGCGCAAACTGTCCGAAGGCGTGGCGGAGTGCACCTTCCTGGCGATGGCCGGCCTGAACCGGCTGGCGATGGACGATGTGCCCGCCAACCCGATCGAGACCAGCGACATGCTGCCCGCGGTGGCGCAGGGCGCCATCGGCATCGAGCGGCGCGCGGATGACAGCCGCGCGGGCGACATGCTGGCGGCGATCCATGATAATGAGACCGGCTTGCGGCTGGCGGCGGAACGGGCGTTCCTGGCGGCGCTCGACGGCTCCTGCGAAACGCCGATTGCGGGGCTTGCGGAACTGGACGGCGCCACCCTGCGCCTGCGCGGCGAGGTGCTGCGGCCGGATGGCTCTGAGTCGATCAGCGATGACCAGAGCTGCGCAGTTGAAGACGGCGCGGGGCTGGGCCGGGAGATGGCGGCGAAACTGCTGGAGAAGGCCGGCAAGGGCTTCTTTGACTGGAAGGCCTGAGCAAGGCTCTGCCTCGCGCTCCGGGATATTGGGGGCCAGATGAATTAAGGGTCCTCTCCTCATCTGGCTGAAAAATATCCTGGGGGGTGAGCGCCAAGGGCGCGAGGGGGCAAGGCCCCCTGCCTGCGCTAGATCTGACCGGACCACCTCAGCCAGCTTTCCGGGCTGCCGCGGAAGGTGTTGAGATCGACGTCACCCGCAACGCCCGGCACCTGGCCGGTGCCGGAATACTGCCAGAAGCTCCAGCTTTTACCCGGGTAGACTTTCTTCGGATGGCCCGCGACGGAGCGCAGCCAGAATTCGGTGCCGGTGAGCCGCCCGATGCCGGTGTCGCGGTAGAAATCCACCGTTGTGTAGACCACCGGGCGCTTGCCGTAGTGGCGCTCCAGGATATTCAGGAACTTGCGCGCCTCGGCCCGCACCGTGGCGCCGTCGGGCCGGGTGCGGCAGGTGCGGGAGCGGTGGTTCCACTCCATGTCCAGCACCGGCGGCAGCGCATTTGCATCCTTCGGCACATTGCGGATGAACCAGCGCGCCTGCTCCGCCGCCGGTCGGCAGAAGTAGTAATAGTGATAGGCGCCGTGCTTGACCCCCGCCGCGCGCGCGCCGCGCCAGTTGTCGCGGAACTTGGCGTCGGTGTGGTCGCCGCCCTCGGTTGCCTTGATATAGGCAAAGGAGACGCCGGAGCGGCGCACCCTGTGCCAGTCGATGTCGCCCTGGTAGCGCGAGACATCAATGCCGTGGACCGGGTAGGACCAGGGCTTGCGGCCTTCCCAGTCATGCGGGTCGCGGTCGCCGAAACGGGGATAGGTGGAAAGCCCTGCAAGCCGCGCGTTGGCGGGTTCGGTGCGGGTGACCGCCGGTGCGCTGACGGCCCTTTCGGGCGGTCTGCCGCATCCTGCTGCCAATGCCAGTGCCAATGCCCCAAGAACCAGTCTGCGCATGTGATGTGCTCCCTGCCCGCTTCGTGAAAACCGCTCTTTTCTTTGCCTGTTGATTTTCATCTTAGCGCAGGTCAGCGCTATGTCGCGCCCCCAAGAGCGCAGGTCAGCGTAAATCCGCCGCAAGAAAAAACGCGCCGCTGAGCAGCGGCGCGCTGTCACTGTTCCGGTCCGGCCCCGCTCAGACCCATTTGGCCAGGGGCGGCAGGCTCATCAGAACCGCGTTGGCGTCGTGGCCGGTTTCCAGCCCGAACTTGGTGCCGCGGTCATAGACAAGATTGTATTCCGCATAGAGGCCGCGGTGGATCAGCTGGGCGTCCTTGTCGGCCTCGGAATAGCCCTGCACCCGGCGTTTCTCGACCAGCGGCACAAAGGCCGGCAGGAAGGCGCGGCCGATGTCCTGGGTCAGGGCAAAATCCGCCGCCCAATCGCCGGAGTTCTGGTCATCCATGAAAATGCCGCCGACGCCGCGGGCGCGCTTGCGGTGGGGAATGTAGAAATACTCATCCGCCCATGCCTTGAGCCGCGGGTACTGGTCTTCCCCATGCGGGTCCAGGTGCTGTTTCTGCGTGGCGTGGAAATGCGCGGTGTCCTCGTCGTATTCGATACAGGGGTTGAGGTCCGAGCCGCCGCCGAACCACCAGGCGTGCGGGGTCCAGAACATGCGGGTATTCATGTGCACAGCCGGCACATGCGGGTTGCGCATATGGGCAACCAGCGAGATACCTGAGGCCCAGAAACGCGGATCGTCCTTCATCCCCGGGATGCCCTTGCGCGCGGCCATCGCTGCCTGCGCGCGCTCGCCCAAGGTGCCGTAGACCTCGGAGATATTGACACCGACCTTCTCGAACACCCGGCCGCCGCGCATCACGCTCATCAGCCCGCCGCCGGCGTCGGAACCGTCGTCCGAGGTGCGTTTGGTTTCCGTCACCTCGAACCGGCCCGGTTCCATTTCCGAGAACGGGCCCTCACTGTGGCTGTCCTCCAGCCCCTCGAACGCGGCAACGATCTGGTCGCGCAATTCCCGGAACCAGGCAGCTGCCCGGGCCTTTTCCTCTTTCATTTCAGCAGTCACAGGTCTTTCCAATCAGTGCATCGGGGCGGACACCGGGTCCAGCAGAGTGCGGCCGCCGTCCAGCGTGAGCACCTGCCCGGTCATGAACCCGGAGGCGTCGGAGGCGAGGTACTGCGCGGTCTCGGTCAGCTCGGTGGGAGAGGCCACCCGGCCCAGCGGGGTGTGCGCCTCTATGTCATGGCGGAAGCTGCGGTTTTCCTTCAGCGTCACCTGCATCGAGGCGCTCATCACCGAGCCGAAGGCAATCGAGTTCACGCGGATCCGGTGCGGGGCCAGCGCCACAGCCAGCGAGCGGGTCGCCTGATCCAGCGCGGCAGAAGCCACCGAATAGGCCATCAGCTCCGGGTGGGTGCGGCGGGCTGCAATCGAGGAGAGGTTGATGATGCTGCCAAGGGGGCCGTCGTCCTCGCGCTCCTCACCCTGCTTGATCATCCGCTTGGCCACTTGCTGGGACAGGCGCACCGTTGGCAGCAGGCTTTGGTTCAAGAGCTGGTCCAAAGTCTCGTCCTGCGGATCCAGCGCATCGGTGGCCACCACCTGCCGGGCGCCGTTGACCAGAATATCGATATCGTCAAAGGCGTCGATGGTGGCCGACAGCAGGTTGGCAATGGTCAGCCGCTCGCGCAGATCGCCGGCAAAGTACCGGATATTGCTCTCGTCTGCCTGCTCTCCCAGTTCATCGACCAGCTGCGCCTCATGCATGTCGGCAAACATCACATTGGCGCCAGCATCGGCGAACTGCTTGCCGATCGCCAGGCCGATGCCGCTGGCGGCGCCGGTCACGATGGCAGTCTTGCCGGAGATCGAAAAGGACATGAAAGGGTACTCCCCTAAAGCATCTGGTCCGCACGTTAGACCGCGCCTGCTGGTTTGGAAACCGCCATTGCGCCGCGTCTGCGGTTACTTGCGCCCGCGTTTCGGCTTGGCGGCGTGCAGGATCTTGAAGCGGTTGTCGCCGCCCTCTTCGCGCACCTGGGCGAACCGTTCCGCCAGCGCGGTCTCATACGGCAGGTGCCGGTTGGCCACCATCCACAGGCTGCCGTTGGCCGCCAGCATGGATGCCGCTGCGCCGATGAAGGCCTGCCCCAGCGACGGTTCCGCCGCGCGGCCGGTGTGGAACGGCGGGTTCATCACCACGGTGTTCACCGGGCCCGGCGCCTTCCAGCTGCGGGCATCGGCCCAATGGAAATGCGACCGCGGATCGGCAGCGTTCAGGCGGGCACAGGCCAGCGCCGCATGGTCGGCCTCGGCCAGGTGCAGCTCCTCAACGCCCTCGTGCTTCAGCACCTGCGCCGAGAGATAGCCCCAGCCTGCCCCCAGGTCAGCCACGCAGCGGCCCAGTTTCTGCGGCAGCGCCGCCGCCAGCATGCGGGAGGCGGGGTCGATGCCATCTGCCGAGAAAACGCCGGGGGCGGTGATGAAACCCTCGACCTGCTGCGGGCCCTCGGGCAGCCAGCCGGACAGGTCGGTGCCGCCCTGGATCCAGAACACCTTGCCATGCGCCTTGGAGACCGGCGCCGAGGGCTCGCAGCGCTTGCGCAGGTCCTTCAGCACCGAATCAATCCCTTCGGTCTTGGCGCCGTCGATCAGCACCTGGCCATGGGTGGCGGCAGCAGCCTGCGCCACCAGCATCCGGGCCAGCGCCTTGGCCCGCGGCAGGAAGACCACGGCGGCGGCGTACTCTGCCCCTGCCTCCGGCGATGGCACGCAGTCATAGCCCTGCCCTGCAAAATGATCGTGATCCGGGCGGAACGGCTGGATGATCAGCAGCTGCTCCTTGGGCAGCGCCGACAGGTCGTGCTCAGCGCGCGGGTGGAACACGGCGATGCGGCCCTCAGCAGGCACAGCAAAGCCGCCCGATTGGGCGGCCAGGGACAAGCGAACGGACATCTAAGGGCCTCTTCAGTCTTCTTTTTCCATGGTGCACTGCAGCGGGTGCTGGTGGCGGCGGGCGAAATCCATCACCTGGCCCACCTTGGTTTCCGCCACCTCATGGCTGAACACGCCGACCACGGCAACGCCCTTCTTGTGCACCGTCAGCATGATCTCAAACGCCTGCGCGTGGGTCATGCCGAAGAACCGCTCCAGCACCATCACCACGAATTCCATCGGGGTGTAATCGTCATTCAGCAGCAGCACCTTGTAGCGCGGCGGGCGCTTGGTCTTGGGCCGCGTCTTGGTCAGGACGCCGGCTTCCGTGTCGTCATCAGAATGATCGGTCATCATCAAGGGCTGCAGCGGCATAAGCAATTTGATCCAGTGGTGCATGGAATTTCCTGTGACGCTTATATAGCCTCTTAGCTGTTCAGGAAAAGAGACTGAGACCCGCAGATTGACACCTAATTTGACAACAATCGGCTTTGATGCCGACGATACCCTCTGGCACAACGAACGGTTCTTCCGCGTCACGCAGGAACGGTTTGCCGAATTGCTGCAGGATCACACCCCCGCGGACATCGGCCCGGAGCAGCTGGAACGGCAGCTGCTGGAGGCTGAAAAGCGCAACCTGGGGCGCTATGGCTACGGGGTGAAGGGCTTCACCCTGTCGATGATCGAAACCGCGATCGAAGTGACCGGCGAGCGGGTGCCCGCCCCGGTTATCAAGGAGCTGATCACCGCCGGCCAGATGATGCTGTCCTACCCGATCGAACTGCTGCCGCATGCGCGCGAAGCGGTGGAGGCGGTGGCCGGTCGCTACAAGGTGGTGCTGATCACCAAGGGCGACCTGCTGGACCAGGAGCGCAAGCTGGCGCAGTCCGGCCTGGGCGAGCTGTTCAACGGGGTCGAGGTGGTGTCGGAAAAGACGACGGAGGTCTACCTGGACATCTTCAACCGCCACGGCGACGGCGCCGCGCGCGCGATGATGGTCGGCAACTCCATGCGGTCCGATGTGGTGCCGGTGATCGAGGCCGGCGGCTGGGGCACCTATGTGCCGCACGGGCTGGTCTGGGAGGTCGAGCACGCCGAAGCGCCGGAGCACAGCCCGCGCTACACGGAAATCCCCGATCTCGGCGGGCTGGCGGATCTGGTGGACAGCCTGGGCTGAGCGGCGCTATCCCTTTGGCAAACGCCAAGGGAGCCCCGGACACATGCCGCACGCAGAACTGAAATTCTCCAGCGATCTGGATCTCGATGCAGAAGCCATTCTCGATGAAATCGAAGCGGTGATACTGGAGCACGACGGCGGTGCGGGTGCCTGCAAGGGCCGTGCCTACCCCACGGACCGGTATCACCACACCCATATCACCGTCAGCGTCGCTCTGCTGACCAAGCCGCATCGGGATGAGGCGTTTTCCCAGGCGCTGCTGGCAGACCTCGAATCCCGCATCAAGGCGCGGCTGCTTCAGCCCTGCGAATTCTCGCTTGGCCTGAGCTATTCCACCCCGTTTTATGTCACCAATTTTCACGCTGGTTGACCGGAATTCTGAACAGAAGGCCTGTCAACCCGGGCTTAAGCTGCCCGCGCCCCGATGCAACGGCAACTTTTTTTGATAACCTTTCGTTAGGACTTGCCGGATTTAGCGGTCAGGCAACACCCACACACAACATGCCGGCACCCTTCGGCCGAAGCGCCTGACTTCGTGCCGGCGCCGCTGTTTATTCCTCGTAAACCCTGTGTTACGCTTTTGCACACAGGCAAAAACGTCAGCCGGAAAATCGGCGGCACGAGGCAAACATGGCAGTGATCACGCAGGTCAAACCGGCGTCAGGCCGGTATTCCCGTACCCGGTTCCTATGGACAGCCGCGGTCTTTCTCTTGGCAGTCTTTACGCTGGCGTTGCAGCCGCAGCGGGCCGCAGCCGCGCCCTATGCAGCGATGGTGATCGACGCCCGAACCGGCGAGGTATTGCATTCACGCAATGCCGACACCCGGCTGCACCCGGCATCGCTGACCAAGATGATGACGCTCTACATCGCGTTCGAAGCGGTGCGGAACGGCGAGATCACGCTGGATACCAAGGTCCGGATCAGCCGCAATGCCGCCGCAGAGCCGCCGTCGAAACTGGGGCTGAAATCCGGCCAGCGGATCGCCTTCCGCTATCTGATCCGCGCCGCGGCAGTGAAATCCGCCAATGACGCCGCCACTGCCATCGGCGAGACCCTGTCCGGCTCCGAGGCGGCCTTTGCCCGCCGGATGAACCGCACCGCCAAGGCGCTGGGGATGAGCCGCACGACCTTCAAGAACGCCCATGGCCTGACCGCCAGCGGGCATCTGTCGACCGCCAGCGACATGACCACGCTGGGGCGGCACCTGCTGTATGATTACCCGGAATACTACAACCTGTTCTCGCGCCGCTCGACCCATGCCGGCATCCGCGAAGTGCCCAATACCAACCGCCGCCTGCTGGCGGCCTACCGCGGCGCCGACGGGATCAAGACCGGCTATACCCGGGCCGCAGGGTTCAACCTCGTGGCCTCGGCCAAGCGCGGCAACGAGCGTATCATTGCCACCGTCTTTGGCGGAAAATCCACCGTGTCACGCAATGCCAAAGTGGCGGAACTGCTGGATCTCGGCTTCCGCCGGGCGCCGTCGCGCGCCGCCCTGCGCAAGCCGCAGCGGCCGGCCTACCAGGGCGCGGGCAATGTGGTGGTTGCCGACGCCGATGACGGCCCCTCGCACGGGGTTGCGGGCAAGACCATCCGCGTGACCGGCCAGGTTAACACCAGCCTGCGTCCGAAAACCCGCCCGGGCAAAGGCGAATCGCCGGTGCTGGTGGCGGCGCTTGAGGAAGCGCTGCAAACCCCGCCCGCAGAGAAAGCCGGAGCGGCGGATGAGACCGCGGCGGCCGAAGCAGCAGAAGCCGTAGCAGAAACCGCTGAGGATCCGATCGAAAACGTTCAGACCGTCAGCGCCGATGGTGCCGCGCGGGGGGATGCGCTGCGTGAAAGCATCGCCGTTGCCTTGGCGGAAGCAGAGGCGGAACCGCTGCCCGCGGCCGAGGAAGCCGCCCCCGCGGTGATTGCAGCCGTGCAGAAGGTGCCCTTCACCGGATTGCGCCCGGTGGCCCGCCCGGCCAGCCTGGCCGCGGCCTCGCCTGAGCCGGAACCGGTTGTCGTGACCCGGCTGTCGACGTCCGGCGGGCGCTACTGGGGTGTTAATGTCGGGCTTTACACAAGCCGCTATCAGGCTGAGAAGGTGCTGCTGCGCACGGCGCTGGCTGAGCTGGAAACGCTGGACGGCACCCTGCGCAAGGTGGCCAAGACCCGCCGCGGGTTTGAGGCGAACTTCCTGGGCATGACCCAGGAGCAGGCTGAACTGGCCTGCCGCCGCCTGAACGCCCGCAACGTGACCTGCGAACCGATCGGCCCGTCCTGAACAGTGTCTCAAGCCAAACGCAGAAAAGGCGCCCGCGGAGGCGCCTTTTTTCATGGTCTGATCCAATACGTTGCCCGGCAGGCTCTCGTGCCCGTCGTCACGGATTTTCCGGCGTACATCCACCCTCCCGTTGGGCGTGGCACCGCCAAGGGGCTCTGGCTCAGCCAGGGCACCTGCGGAGGCGGGAGCTTTTGGTTGCGAGTGATGTCAGGGCTTGGGCTTGTCGTCCCACTCATCGCTGAGAATCCGGCGGGAGTCGCCTTCAGGATCGTCGTACTGGTTGCTGCGCACCGTGTAGAAGAAGGCCGCAAGCCCAACCGTGCCGAGGATCAGTGAAATCGGGATCAGGTAGGCAAGGACACTCATGAGTTCAGTACCAGTCTTGCAGGCGCGGGCTCAGCGCAGCCGCAGCGCGTTGAGGGAAACGGTTATGGAGGAAGTAGACATCGCCAGCGCCGCAATCAAGGGCGTCGCCAGCCCGGCGATGGCCAGCGGCACTGCAATCACGTTGTAGAGCGTGGCTATGCGGAAGTTCTCGCGGATGCGGCGGGTGGCCTTCTGCGCCACGCCGCAGGCCTCGGCGATGGGCTCAAGGTCCTGGCCCAGAAGCACGATGTCGGAGGCCACCCGTGCCGCGTCCAGAGCGGAAGCCGGAGAGATGGAGACATGCGCCGCCGCCAACGCCGCGGTGTCGTTGAGGCCATCGCCCACCATCAGCACCTTCTTGCCCTGGTCCGAGAGCATCCGGACCCGGGCGGATTTGTCCGCAGGCAGCGCCTCGGCCACCCATTTGGCGATGCCGAGCCGCTGGGCCAGGTCCTCTACCGCGCCGGTGGTGTCGCCGGAGATCAGCAGCACATCCTTGTCTGCAGCTCTCAGCGCCGCCACCGCCTCCGCCGCGCCGGGGCGCAAGGCATCGGTGTACAGGAAAGCCTTTGCACGCCCGGCTCCGGTATCGAGCCAGGCCGCCGTCTGGCTGCCCTGCTCTGCGCCGACCCAGGCCGCCCTGCCGAGCCGGACACGGCTGCCGCGGTACAGGCCTTCGGCGCCATAGCCGGGCACCTCGGTGATGTCCTGAACGCTGGCGGGCTTGATCCCGGCCTCCCGCGCGGCGCGGGACAGCGCCACCGACAGCGGGTGCGAGGAGCCTTCGGCCAGCGCCAGGGCAATCTCCAGATCCGCGCGGGCATGGTCGCCCAGATTGGTGACTTCAGGCGTGCCGGCGGTCAGCGTGCCGGTCTTGTCGAAGACGACGGTATCGATCTCCGCCAGCCGCTCCAAAGCGGTGGCGTGTTTGATCAGCATGCCCTTCTTGAACAGCCGGCCCGAGGCGGCAGTGGTGACAGCGGGCACGGCGAGGCCCAGCGCGCAGGGGCAGGTGATGATCAGCACCGCAGCGGCAATGTTGAGCGAGGTGCGGATGTCGAAGGTGTAGAGATACCAGCCGGCAAAGGCGAGCGCCGAGAGGATATGCACGCCGGGGGCATAGAGTTTCGCTGCACTGTCGGCGAGCGATGTGTAGCGGGAGCGGCCCGATTCCGCGATCGCGACCAGGTCGGCCATGCGGTGCAGCGAGGTATCCTCGCCCACCGCGGTGGCCCGGATGGTCAGCGGGCCGGTGAGGTTCACTTCACCGGCAGAGACCGCCAGGCCGGGATCCGCAAAAACCGGCAGGGTTTCCCCGGTCAGCAGCGAGCGGTCGAGTTCGGACTGGCCTTCCACGATCTCGCCGTCCACCGGCATCCGCCCGCCCGGGCGCACCAGGATCAGATCGCCGATGGCCAGATCCGCCACCGGCACCTCGTATTCGTCCCCGTCCAGCAGCCGGATGGCGCGGGGCACCTCCAGCGCCGCCAGTTCTTCAGCCGCCGAGCGCGCCACGGCGCGGGTGCGGTAATCGAGGTAGCGGCCCGCCAGCAGGAAGAAGGTCAGAGTCAGCGCCGCATCGAAATAGGCGTGCTCACCCGACAGCAAGGTCTCCCACAGCGAGGTTGCCAGCGCCAGCACCAGGGCCAGCACAATCGGCACATCCATGTTGAGGCGCCTGACGCGCAGGGCGCTCCAGGCATTGGCAAAGAACGGCTGCGCCGAGAAGATGATCGCCGGGAAGGTGATGGCGGCGGAGATCCAGTGGAACATGTCGCGGGTTGCATCCGAGGCCCCGGACCAGACCGAGATCGACAACAGCATCACGTTCATCGACGCAAAGAAGGCCACCGCCAGCCGCATCAGCAGGTCACGGCCCATCTTGTCGTTCTGGGTGGCCGCCAGAGCCGCCAGATCCAGCTCATGCGCCTCATAGCCGATGCCCTCCAGCACCGGGATCAGGTCAGCGGCACGCAAATCCGGCTCTGCCTCGATCAGCGCCCGCTTCAAGGTCAGGTTCACCCGCGCCGAATGGATGCCGGGATGGGCGTTCAGTTCCCGCTCCACCGCAGAGATGCAGGCCTGGCAGTGAATGCCCGGCAGGGACAGCGCCAGCCGCGCCTCTGTTGGCGCCTGCTCCGCACCCTCATGCGGGGCGGCGACGCAGGCGGGACAGGCGGCAAGCGAGGGGCGGAGCTGGGCGGTCATGGCGGTCAGCCTTTCACATGCAGGATCACCCGCTGGGTGAACTCGGTGCCGTCCGTGGCCCTAGCCACCATGCGGATGTTCCAGTTGCCCGGACCCAGATCAGCCGGCGCCACATAGGCCTGGCCGTCAAATGTGAATTCCGGTTTCTGGTCGTCCTGAACATGGGTTGCCCGGCCGAGCGTTGCGCTCAGCTTGGCGACCTTCACCGGATTGCCATCGGCGTCGGTGATCTCCAGCTTGACCTGATCCCCTGCCGAAGAAGCATAGACCGACCAGCCCAGCGCCTCCTGCGCTGAGCGGCGCTGGTCGAATTCCTGGCTGGCGACATAGGAGTTCTTCACCTCCAGCCCAGGAAAGGTTTTCACTGCATTGACCGCCAGGATGATGTTGACCCCGATGATCACCGCAAAGGCGCCGCCGAACAGCAGGATGGCGTGCTTGCCGGTAAATTCGCGCTCGCGCTTGGCCATGGCTCAGTTCCCCTTGCCGTTAAAGCTGGTGTCCTTGTGGGCCCGTTCCCCGTTTATCAGATCCTCGACCCAGATGCGAACCGGGGTGCTGGAGGCCTGCGACGGCGGCGCGCCCTTGGCGGAGACGATATAGACCCGCTGCAAGAGAGCCGTATCTGCCGGCACGTTCACCGAATGATAGACGGTGCCTTCCAATTGCAGGCGCATTGCCGGGTCGCCCTTGATCGACAGTTTGAACACCCGGTCCTCGCCGTGCTTGTTGCGCAGGCGCACGTCATAGGTGTTGCGGATCGAGCCATCGGACAGCGTCACATAGGTCGGGTTGCGTTCAGGCGCGACGGTCAGTTCGATGTCGGAGCGGATGAACAGTGCAAACAGCAGCCCCACACCGACCAGCGACCACATGCTGGTGTACATGATGGTGCGCGGGCGCAGGATGTGCTTCCAGACGTTCTTGGGCGGCTGACCGCTCCGCTCCAGCGTCTCGTCCGACAGCGCCATATAGTCGATCAGGCCGCGCGGCTTGCCGATCTTGGCCATCACATCATCGCAGGCGTCAATGCACAGCGCGCAGGTGATGCATTCCATCTGCTGGCCGTCGCGGATGTCGATCCCCACCGGGCAGACGTTGACGCAGGCCATGCAGTCGATGCAGTCGCCCTGCCCTTCGGCCACCTGGCCCTTCTTCAGCTTGCCGCGCGGCTCCCCGCGCCATTCGCGGTAGCCGACAGTCAGCGTGTCCTCATCCATCATGGCCGCCTGGATGCGCGGCCAGGGACAGGCATAGATGCAGATCTGCTCGCGTGCGAAACCGCCGAACAGGAAGGTGGTCGCGGTCAGGATCAGCATGGTGGAATAAGCGATAGGGTGCGCGTTCAGCGTCACCAGGTCATAGGCCAGCGTCGGTGCATCGGCAAAATAGAACACCCAGGCGCCGCCGGTGGCGAGGCCAATCAGGAACCACGCGGTCCATTTGGTGACCCGCAGACGCGCCTTGCGGAAATCCATTTTCTTCTGCCGGTGCAGGCGCAGGCGGGCATTGCGGTCGCCCTCGATCCAGCGCTCCACCAGGATGAATAGGTCAGTCCAGACCGTCTGCGGGCAGGCATAGCCGCACCAGACCCGGCCCAGCGCAGAGGTAAACAGGAAGAGCCCCAGCCCGGCCATGATCAGCAGACCGGCGACGAAATAGAACTCATGCGGCCAGATTTCGATCCAGAAGAAGTAAAACCGGCGGTTTGCCAGGTCCAGCAGCACCGCCTGATCCGGCAGCGAAGGGCCGCGGTCCCAGCGGATCCAAGGGGTCAGGTAGTAGATCCCCAGTGTCACCGCCATGATGTACCATTTCAGGTTCCGGAACTTGCCGGACACGCGCCGCGGGAAGATCGGCTCTCTGGCGGCGTAGAGGCTGGGGGCCGGGTTGGAATCGCTCACGGACTCTCTCCGTCTTGTGGCAGTGTTGCCGCCCTTGTCACAGAAGCAAAGTGCCAGAACTTTGACGTGGATCAAAAAGCGCATCACACAATCATGTTTTCCGGCCGGCTTTTGCACCCGGGAACGGCAAGCCGCCACCTATGCCTGAGCTTGCGGGCCCGCCAGAGGCAAGTTGCCGCAGAGGCGGAAAACACCCCCGGCTGCCGCCATTTCCACCTGGCCCCTTCCGAGAGCCTGCGCGCAGGTTTTTGAGAATTTTTCAATTGCACCGGAACTTTCCCGGACGGTGCGGGTTGGGTGGCTGTATTTCAGGCGCGCTGAAGTGCGGAACACACAGGAGATCAACTTATGAAACACCTTATGCTTTCGACTTCGCTGATTGTTGCTGCCGCGGTTCCCGGTTTTGCCGGACCCGGGAGCAGCGCGTCCGGCAGTGCCGGGGCCGGTGTCCAGTTTGAAACGCCTGCGGGCGGGGCCGCTTCCGGAACTGGCGTAATGGGCGAAGCCAAGGCAGAAAGCACGCCGCTGCAGCCCGGCTCTGAAGCCGCAGACAGCCCGCTCAGTGCCGGCAGCGCATCCGAGGGCGGATTTTCAGCCCTGATCCCTGACGCGGACGGACCTGCGATGGAGCCCCTGGGCATGAATGAGGTGACCGCACAAGCGCTGACGGGCGCGCCTGCCTATGACGCCAAAGACGAACACATCGGCGAGTTGTCGCAGATTGTGGTGAACACGAACGGCGGTGTTGAAGCGGTGATTATCGATGTCGGCGGCTTCCTGGGCATCGGCGAGAAGCCGGTCGAACTGTCCATGGGGGATATTGAGATCATGCAGGCCGAAAACGATGTGCGCGTCATCACCCATCTGACCCGCGAGCAGCTGGAAGCGCTGCCGGATTACCGGCCTGGCTAAACATATGGATTCATGAGGT
This sequence comes from Leisingera sp. JC11, assembly GCF_040704725.1. NCBI lineage: Bacteria > Pseudomonadati > Pseudomonadota > Alphaproteobacteria > Rhodobacterales > Roseobacteraceae > Leisingera > Leisingera sp. JC11. Next base: position 69,993 of record NZ_JBFCVS010000007.1, on the reverse strand, counting down.
TTTCCAGCTCCTTATGAGAACTGCCGCCTGACGGCCGGCCCGGCATCCGGTTTCCTGCCTCGTACCGGCATACCAGGCGGGCATCAGATCCAAGCGGCCTGCAAGACCGGGTTCCGGATCGGAGCCCGGTCTTTTGGCGCCGGGGGCACGCGGACGGCCAAAAAAACCGGCACGCCGCGGGCAGAGGAAATGCACCGCGCCCCGCGGAGCGGCGTGACCACCGCCATGGCCGGGACCGCCAGCACAGCTGGAAGCGAACTATGCCCCAGTTCTTCCGCAAACCGGCTGACAGTGGTGCCGCCGCGGTTTCTGCGGGCCAGGCTGCTGGTTTCCTTCAGCACATGTTCAACGGGCTGTCTTTTCGGTGTCATATGCCCCTTCTGGCGGTTGCACCGGCTTGAAAACCAACGCCTTGGCAGCACTGCGGTTGAACCTGCCAGAAATCCGCAAAAATCCGCCTATGCGCCTGTGCAACCTCAGCTTTTCAGGCTGAGCCAGGAACCTTTGCTCAAGCCCGTGCGTTTTGCCGGTGCATCCCCGAGCGGGAAACGAATGGAAAGGAACATCGACAATGAAACATCTGATCCGCACCACCACCCTCGTTGCTGCCATGGCCACTGCGGTCTCGGCCGGGTCCATGGTTTCCGACATTGACGTGACTGCTGACCTGAGCGCGATCGAGAACCACCCCGCGGCGAAAGTCTGGACCAGCCTTGAGACCGACCTGGAAACCGCACTGGCGGTACAGCTGGCGGGCCAGATCGCCGAGCCTGATGCCGAAGGGGCCGCGGAAATCCATGTCGAGATCGACTCGGTTGCGCTGGCCAGCAACTTTGAGCAGGCACTGGGTGTTGGCGAATGGGTGCTGAAAGGCGATGTCGACATCGATATGGCCGACGCATCCAAGGACATGCGGTATGACCTGACCGTGTCCGCGGATCAGCTGAACGCCTATTACCCCGAGGGCACCGATCCAGCGGTTGTGACCGTCGACAGCGATCTGTTCTACAACGCCATCATCGATGCCTTTGCAGGCAATGTGGCCTCGAAGCTCAAGTAAGGAGGCCAGCATGCGTATCCTGACAGCCTTACTGGCACTGGCCGGATTGGCCGCCTGCGAAACCGCTGAAGGTTTCGGCAGGGATGTGTCGAACCTTGGCGATGAAATCACTGAGGAATCCCAGGAAGCGCAGTAGAGGTTTAGAGCGTTTCCCTTAGCTTCAATGACCCGGCGCAGCACTGCGCCGGGTCTTTTCTTAACCCTGGCCGGGTTGGGTTTTGAACCGTTCTTCCCTCCGGCTGCGACCCTCCCGGCGTCAAACGATGTCTTCAGTTGCGCCCGGCAAGGGCTGCTGCAGCTCTGCCATCCTGTCCGGATCATGCGGCACCAGCAGCCCGCGGCGGGCTTCCGGGCGGCGCACCTGGTTGCGGCGGATTTCACGCTGCCACCAAGCAGCGGCGCGTTCCGGGTCCAGCGCCTCTTGCGGCAGGTCCTCCTGCCACCAGTGCCGGGCCAGCGCCTGCCAGAGCTGCGCGACCCGGTCCGGACGGGTGATCCGCAAAGCCGCCTCGGTGTCCCAGCGCATAGACCGGCCGTTCAGATTGGCTGAACCGACCATGGCAAAGTCCTGGTCGGTGATGAGCGCCTTGCTGTGCAAATAAATCAGCGGAGAGCCGGCCAGCGTTGAGGGGGCGTCCCGGGCGGCCATGCGGCGCTGCACCGGGCTGGCGATACAGGCGCGGGAGCCGAAGGCCGCGCTTACCGTGTCAAGCGCTTCGGCCTGCAGCGCCATGCCGTAACGGGCGTCGAGTTCCTCATTCCCGTCGAACGCAACATCTTCCGGCAAGCCGGGCAGGATCAGGATCAGCGACAAATCAGGATTTCGGCGAGCGGCGTCCGCAAGTCCGCGGGCGATGACGCTGGAGCGCAGAAACTGGGTTTCCAGATAGATCAAGCGGCGGGCGCGGGCAAAGGCGGCCAGGTGGTCTTCCTCTATTTCGCGCAGAACGGTTTTCGGCGACAGCGCCCAAAAGCCCGCGCGGCGCGGAACCGATAAGGTGCGGCGGATGTGCTTGCGGGCAGGAGGCGTTCTGCACCCGGCGATATCGTCCAGAAAGCTGTCGAGATGATCCGCGGCTTCTTCAGCTTCGGGGCCGCGCAGCAGCAGCTGCACGTCTGCCCATGTTTTGAACGCCGGCTGGTCGTGCGCGGCGGTGTCATACCGGCGGCGGTTCTGGTCCAGCCCGCCGATGTACAGAACCTGGCGGTCGATCACCGCAACCTTCTGGTGATGCGAGACGGGATACAGTTGCGGCAGGCCGGTTTCCGCGGCAGAGGGCCGCAGCCGCTGCGGCAGTTTCCGCAGTTTCCGCAGCACGAACGGCGAAAACGCCAGCCGCGGCAGAATACCTGCCCGGGCCGGATGCAGCGCCGCAGTCACCGACAGCCGCGCGGCTTCTTCCCGCGAAAGCCCGGCGGCAATCTCTCTGGCCTGAGCGAGCGTGTTCTGTGCTGCGGCATGCAGCGGGGCAGCCATCACCGGGTCAAAGTCGCTTACGATCAGACGGACCTGCACACCGCGCCGCAGGGCGGCGGCGATCAGCTCTGCCCAGGTCTGTCCTGCTTCCCTGGCCTCCGGGCTGAGCAGACGGGTGGCAAAGTCGAACAGGCGGAAGCTCGCCGTGATTTCCTGTCTGGCCTCCAGCACGGCGCGCTCAAATGCGGGCCAGGCCTGTTCCGCCGTGACCAGCACTGAAAATTCCGGGCAGCTGAAGTCGTCAGACTGCGGGTTCTGCTGCGTCATGATCCTGTTCTTTGTCATGTGCGGCTGGCGGCACCGCCCCGGCAACAACGGGAAAGCCCAGCCGGTAGGTGTAGCCCGTCTCGGTCTCGTGCGTGCTGGCGGTGCCATCCAGCTGTGCCGCGAATGCCATCATCAGCCTTGCCCCGATGCCGGTGCCCTGGATGCCGTCACCCTCCGTGACCAGCGGCTGCCCCTTGGTGTTGGTGATTTCAAGCTCCAGCCAGTTTTCCGCTGTTTCATGCAGGCGGACATCTATCCGCGGGCGCCCGCCTTCAGGCACTCCCAGGTACTTGACCGCATTGGTCATCGCCTCCGACACCAGCATCGAAAGCGTGACACCCTGATCCTGGCTCAGCGGCACGGGTGCCAGGTCGGCTTCGATCACGATCTCCTGCCCCGTTCCGGCGTTCATCGAACCGATTTCCGCGATCAGCTCCTGGATCAGGTCGCGGCTGTCCACGGTTGTGATATCCGGGTTGGTGTTCAGGTTGCGGTGAATGGTGGCCAGCCCCCGCACCCGGCGCTGCAGCTGTGACAGCATCCGGCGGGCCTCGGGCGTCTGAGCGCTGCGGCCCTGCATGTTCATGATCGAGGCAACCAGCTGCAGATTGTTCTTGACCCGGTGGTGCACCTCGCGCAGCAGAACCGTCTTTTCCTCAAGGTCCAGTTCGCGCCGCCGCTCGGCCTCGCTGAGGATGACAACCATCCTGTTGAAGGACTGCTGCGCCTCCTCGAACTCGCGCGGCGGGTTGATGAGTTCCAGCTTGGGGTCTTCACGCTCGCCCAGCGCATAGCGGCGCATGGCCCGGCGCAGCGCGCTGAGGTGGCGTATGACCATTTGCTGCAGGCCGAGGAGTGCCACGGAAATCCCCGCCAGCCACATGAGCACGGGAAAAGCGACGGTCATCAGCGAGGCCGGGTTTCTTGCTGCAGTCATGGCGTTTTCCACCGGCCAGCTGCCGACCACCGACACCTGACCGGGAAGAATCTCCGTTACTGCAAAAAACCGTTCGTCGCCGGAACGGTCATCCTCAAAGAAGGTTTCCCCGGTGCGGTCCAGCAAATCCCGCCGCGGCACAGATACCGGCAGCACCTGAGCGGCCTGCTGCTCCGGCACGCTGGAAGACAGGATTTCCCCCTGGTCGTCGACGGTGACAAACTGAATTCCCCTGTCGGACCAATTCTTGCCGGACCGGACCGCGGACACCTTGTGCGGGATGGCAATCGACACATAGCCCAGCAGGATGCCATCACGCTGCACCGGGCTGGTGGCCAGAAGAAAAGAACCGCCTTCCCCTAAAAGGTTCCGGCCCAGGGCAAACGACAGTTGCGACGCTTGCCGGGCCTTCAGATACATCCACCGCTCGGAGACGTCCCGCACCTTGCCGTCTGAGGCGCAAGTCATCCGGCCTTCCGGTGTGATGAAAGCGGCAAAGGTAAACGGGTTCTGGCCTTCGGTAAAAGCCCGAAGCAGGATCCCGCAGGCGCGGCGGTCTTCAAAAACAGGCAAAATGGCCGCTGCGACGCCTTCTGTCGCCCCGCCTGCCCGCTGCAGCAGCTCGCGCTCCCTGGCCGCGGCCCTTTCGGTGCGGTCCAGCAGGGAGGCATGCGACAGCCGGGTGGCTTCCTCCACCACCGCATTGGTCTGGTACAGAGCGATCAGGCCCAGCGGCAGCAGCGCAAAGGTCATCAGCGCCGCGAGGCGGGCCAGCAGCCCGCCTGCCTGCAGCCGCGGCATTGAAATCATGCGGCGCTCTGCTGAGCGACAATCCCTGCTGTGACAGTGTCGGTCAGCTCCATCTGGCCGTCTTCGTCCAGGTCCATCAGCTCCGCCAGGCGGGCACGGGCGCGGTTCACCCGGCTTTTGATGGTGCCGGTTTTCACCCCGCACATCTCTGCGGCCTCATCGTAGGAAAAGCCGCTTGCGCCGACCAGCACCAGCGCCTCGCGCTGCTCATCGTTCAGCTGGGCGAAGGCAGCACTGAAGTCGCGCATGTGCAGCCGCCCGTCATGATCGGGTTTCTGCGCCAGGCTTCCGGACAGCGCACCGTCCGCATCTTCGACCTCGCGCTTACGCTTGCGGCGCAGCGAGTAAAAGGTGTTGCGCAGGATCGTGAACAGCCAGGCGCGCATGTTGGAGCCGGCTTCGAATTTCTCGATGTTGGTCCAAGCTTTGACCAGCGTGTCCTGCACCAGATCATCGGCAGTGGCGCTGTTGCGGGTCAGGCTGATTGCAAAGGCCCGCAAAGCGCCCAGGTGATTGACCAGGTCGTCTCTCGGGTCGGCCAGATTATCAGTCATTTGAGGTGTGCTCCTCTGACTGTTTCGCCTTTTCTTGGGTCTCTTTTTCCTTCAGCTGCTTCAGCAGGTCGGTGAATCTGTCCGGAACAGGCTCGCTCGCGACCTTATCGAAGGCGCGCTTGAGATTTTCATCGATTTCGCGGTCGGCCTGTTCATTGCGGGGCCGGGCACGTTGTGGCTGTGTCATGCGATCCATCAATTTTTTGCGCTGTTTCTGGAACCAAACGCGCGGCGGTGCGTATAGTTCCATATATATTGTAAAAAAAAGGAACGTCGCACAATGACCGCTCAATCGGGAGAACTGATCGCCAGCCAGATCGGCGCCAACCTGCCCTATCTGCGCCGCTATGCGCGGGCGCTGACCGGCAGCCAGAGCAGCGGCGACAAATATGCCCTGGCAGCGCTGGAGGCAATCCTGGCGGGGGAAGCCGAATATGACAGCGGCCTGTCGCCCAAGGCGGCCCTTTTCCGGGTTTTTCATGCAATCTGGTCCTCCTCGGGGGCACCGGCAGGAGAAGACGAGGGTGATACCGGGCTTGCGGCCAAGGCGCAAAGGCATTTGCGCCAGCTGACCCCGAACACCCGTGAAGCACTGCTGTTGCACACCATCGAGGAGTTCAGTGCTGCCAGCGTTGGCATCATCATGGGGGTCGGTGAAGACGAGGCATCCGAGCTGATTTCGATCGCCTACGAGGAAATGTCGCGCGCCACTGCGGGCCAGATCATGATCATCGAGGATGAGGCGGTCATCGCCATGGATCTGGAAGCCATTGTCACGGGGATGGGCCACAGTGTCACGGGCATTGCCCGCACCAAGGCCCGGGCCATGGAGCTGGCGGCCGAGAGGCCTGCCGATCTGATCCTTTCTGATATCCAGCTGGCCGACAACTCCAGCGGCATCGACGCCGTCAACGGCATTCTCGACAGACATGGCGACCGCCCGGTTATCTTCATCACCGCCTACCCGGAACGGCTGCTGACCGGCGAAGGGCCGGAACCGGCCTTTCTGATCTCCAAACCCTACACCGAGGAACAAGTCCGTTCAGCGGTCAGCCAGGCAATGTTTTTCTCTTCGACAGAAACCCTGAAAGCCTGACGCCTGTTAATCGCTTCCCCTTGCGTTTCCCGGGCCGCTGCTGCGGCCCGGGCCTTTCTTTGAACTCAGTATTGAAATCCCCCGGCCGATAACTCAGCCGGGGGTCTCGCTCCGCCCAGCCAGACGGGACGGAAGCAGGGCGGCGGGACACTTTTCTTAAGGTCAGGATTTGGCGATTGCCCGCAGCATCCAGGCGGCCTGCTCGTGGAAAGCGGAGCGCGCGGTTGCCAGATCCTCTGTCACGATATCGCGGCGGCGCCCCGCCAGTTCGGCGAGCGCGTGCATCCGCTGGGCGATACGCTCGTGGCTTGCGGCCAGGTCCTGCGCCATTTCGCCGGCGTTGAGCTTGCCGCTGGGATCTTCGATCTTCGAGCGGTTCAGCACCTCGTCCATCCGCGACGGCGCCAGATGCCCCAGGGCGCGGATGCGCTCTGCCAAGGCGTCGGCAGCGGTGAACATGTTTTCGTATTGCTCTTCCGTCAGCTTGTGCATCGAATAGAAGGCCGGGCCTTCGACGTTCCAGTGGCACGCGTGTGTCTTGAAAACCAGGCGGTAGGTATCCGCAAGCACATCCGCCAGGCCGTCTGCGATTGCGCCGGTGTCTCTGACGCCGGTGTCAACTTTGTCAGGGCTTGGAACGGCGGTAAGTGCGCCAGTCATGGGAAACTCCTTTTGCTGTCTAAAGTTACTCACTTGGGAAGAAACGCAGGCTGCTGCGGATTGTTCCATCCGGCCTGCGGAACGAAACCGGAGCGGCGGCACATGGCCGCTGCCGGCCCCGGCGCTCAGCGGAAGGTGCCGCGCAGCAGCCGGACGATCACGGCCGCAGCGAACAGAAGCAGGAAGATGTAGAACAGGATCTGCGCGATCCCTGCTGAGGCCGTGGCAATGCCGCCAAATCCGAAGATACCGGCGATGATTGCAACGGCCAGGAAGACGAGTGCCCAGTAAAGCATGCCGTGTCCTTTCGGTTGCGTGTGTCACCGTACTAACCCGCGGCCCTGGAAAATGTTCCATGCGGAGAATTGGGGCCGGCCCGCCGGGCAGGCTGGATCACGCCCTCAGCCAGGAATGGGGCATCCTGCCCCATCAGATAAGCGGCCGGACATCCGGGGATGAGGTTTCGATCAGCGCCAATTCCGCGAGCGCGGCAATGTTGCGGATCTTCAGCATTCCGTTCTGCCACTCTGCCAGCTTGGTGTCGCGCAGCGTTTTCAGCATCTTATTGGTATGCACAAGGGACAGCCCAAGCGCATCAGCCAGGTCCTGCTGACGGAAAGGCAGCGGCACGGCATTCTTGACCTCCATGCCGACGGCCTTCAGCCGCTCGTATATCCGCACCAGCGCCCAGGCGATGCGCTGCCGGGCATCTCGCTGCCCAAGAGAGGCAATGGTTTCGCCAAGGAAATGCTCCTCCACCGCGGCAATCCAGGTCAGGTCGTAGGCGCGTTCGGGATGATGCTGGAACAGTTCATACAGAGCGGAGCGCCGGAACACGCACAGCGTCATGCCGGTGGTTGCTTCAACGGAATGCTTCATCTCGCCCATGAGCCCGGCCTGAAGCCCGGCGAAATCGCCCGGGAACAGGAAATTGATCACCTGCCGGCGGCCGTTTTCCAATGTCTTGTAGCGTGTGCCCATTCCCTTGAGCACAGTGAACAGCTGCGGGCTGTTTGATCCTTCCAGCAGGATTGTTGTGCCTGCATCCACCACCATTTCACCGGTTTTGAAGGATTGGGTAAAGACGACCTCCTCGCTCGACATCGGCGTGAAAATGGCCCGTTTGCGCAGCGGGCAGTTCTGGCAGGCGGTCGCAGACATCATCTTTCCCCACTTTGTTTATGTCACAGTTTAATGCGCGCGGAGCCGGAAAGTTCCAAAGTGCCAGGTCAAAGGGGGAGCAAAACAATGGATACGCTCAACCGCGGCTGCGCGCAGGTCTACCTGATTGCGTCCAGGAACTATCTGGTCACCTGCGATATCTGCGATGCGATACAGGATTTCGATCCTACTGCAGAGATCAGCGTGCAGAAGGGCCAGGAAACCGCTCTCCCGGTGCTGTCAAGATACCGGCGGATTGCAGTGGCTTTCATGGAATGCGGATCCGAAATGATTGTCCGGTTCAGGATCGACCAGGCCGTTCGCAGCCGAGGCGGCAGGCTGGTCCTGATGGGCAGCACAGCTGAATCGGAACTGGACCGGCGATCGCCGCGGCTGCAGTGGCCGGTGCTCGCCAGACCGGTTTCAACCCGGATGATCATGGCCCATCTGCTGCCGCGGAACCAAAGGCCTGGGAACAAAACCGGCGTTCCCGGGTTGATAATCTGACTGCTGCATCTGGCAGCCCCTCAATAAGGAGTAACGACATGCTAGGTTGGGCAATTACATTTTTGGTTATCGCATTGGTTGCAGCGCTGCTTGGGTTTGGCGGCATCGCCGGCGCTTCCGCGGGCATTGCAAAGATCCTGTTCGTCATCTTCCTGATCCTGTTCGTTGCCGCAATGGTGGCACGCGCAGTGAAGGGAAAACCCCCGGTGTAACGCAGGATCGGACACTGCGTTCCGGGGAGCTGACACCCGGGGCATGCAGTACCGGATGGCGGTTTTCCGGGGGGAAGCCGCCATTCGGCTTGTTCGGTCAGAGGTCCCCGCCAAAGTATTTCCCGCTATTGCCGCCAATCCAGGCGCCAAGCCAGCGGCGGCCTCTCACGCACACCTCACGATCTGTGACCGGCCAAAAGCTTGCCAGTCGGCCCGCAGTCTTTAAGGTTGATTGTGCACGCACAGATCGGAGACAGCCCCATGCAAGATCTCGCCCCCGCCCCCGACCTCAATCCGGGCTCCGCGCAGCCAGACCTGCCCGACAACCCGCCGGGTCTGCACGAACGGGCGCTGCACCTTCTGGCCCGCTTGCTGCCGCTGTCCTTCTTCCGCCGCCCGCCCAAGATCATCATCATCGACGCCACCAACAGCTGCAACCTGCGCTGCCCGGTCTGCCCGGTGACGTTTGCGATGAAGCGCAAGCGCGGCATGATGAAGCCGCATGTGTTCCGCAAGATCATCGACGATTTCAAGGATCAGCGTGAGAAGCCGGCGATCTACTTCAGTTTCTCAGGCGAGCCGACCCTGCACAAGGACCTGCCGGACTTCATCGCCTATGCCCATGAAAACGGCCATGACACCTATCTGTCGACCAACGCCACCCGCCTGACGCCGGAGATGAGCGAGCGGCTGATCCGCTCCGGGCTGGCCCGGGTGAACCTGTGCATGGACGGGTTTTCCAAGGAGGCGCAGGAAGCCTACAGGGTCAATTCCGACTTCGATGACGTCAAGGCCAGCATTGAGGAGTTCCTGGCCATCAAGAAGCAGATCGGCTCCAAGTCGCCTGTCACCGTGCTGCAGACGCTGCTGACCAGTTATTCCGAACCGCAGATGGACGAAATGGAGGCCTGGGCCAAGGATGCCGGTTTTGACCGGGTCCGGTTCAAGACCTTTTCGATCGGCTCCTACACCTCTGCCGATCAGAAACGCGAATTCGCGCATTTCCTGCCGCGGCAGAAGGAACTGCGCCGCCACCCGCGCCACACCAGCCATGCCATGTGCACGGTGCCGCTGTTCCAGTCGGTGGTGTTCTGGAATGGTGATCTGGGCCTCTGCTGCATCGACTATGACCAGGTCATTCAGCTGCCGAACGTTGAACAGGACGGCTTCCTGGCCGCCTACCGCTCTGATGAGGCTGCCCGCGCCCGCAAGCGCGGCTTCCTCAAGCAGTTCGGCATCTGCAAGACCTGTTCGTTTTCAAACGCTGAGAACATGGGTATCCGCCGCGACCTGAAAAAGTAAACCCGGCGGGCTTTTCATCTTTCTTGAAATACTCTGGGGGTGAAGGCCGTCAGGCCTGAGGGGGCAAGGCCCCCTCCCCCTACCGCTGCAGCAGGATCGGGAACCAATCTTCACGCAGGCGCTGGCCTGGCTGCATCTCGTGGCCCGGGAACGGCGGCGAGGTGCGGCCGGGGCGTTCCACATAACGCGCATCATCCCCCACCAGACGCAGCGAGAAGGCGCGGCGGCGCGACGTGGAGGTATTGCCGCGGGCGCCGTGCAGGATCTTGTAGTTGAAGGCTACAGCATCGCCGGGCTGCATCGGGTATTCCAGCACGGTCATGCCTTCGGCGTCCGGATCCGGGACAGGCATGTACTGGCCCTCGTCCGGGAAGAAATCCTGCTCCGACACCCAGCGGGTCGGCAGCACTTCCCTCTCCCATTTGTGCGATCCGGCCACGCAGCGCAGGGTGGCCTCCTTCACCTCATCCAGCGGTGACCAGAAGCTGATGGTCTGCTGACCCTCGACGAAGTAATAGGGCCCGTCCTGATGCCAGGGTGTGGCCATCGAGGTGCCCGGCTCCTTGACCAGCACATGGTCGTGGAACATCTGCACCGAGGTGGATTTCATCAGGTCGGCGGCAACTTCTGCGACAGGGGACTCTTGAATGGCCTGCTGGAACTCAGGGATCCGGGTCCAGTTGCAGTAGTCGTCAAAGAAGCGTCCGGTCTGGCCTGCCTTTTCGTTGTTCGAGGCATAGGGGCCCGGGTTGTCCATGTTGGCGGCGACGCCCGCACGCAGCAGCTCGACCTGCTCCGCGAACAGCCCGCGGATCAGAACCACACCGTCACGCTGGTATTGCTCGACATGTTCCGGGGTGATGAGGGGGTGGACCATTGCTGCCTCCGCTGCTGAATGATGCATTTCTGATGCGCTCTTCCTGCCGCGGCACTGGCATAGTTTCAAATCATATCTTTCTAAGATACCCTTCAGCACATGTTATATCTCACCTTGCGCCACTACGAATACATCTGCGCCGTCTCCAGGCACGGCAGCCTGTCGGCCGCGGCCGAGGCCGTGCATGTGAGCCAACCTGCCCTGTCCGCAGCCCTCAGCCGGATCGAAGACCATTTGGGCCACCCGCTGTTCCTGCGCCGGCGCGGGGCCGCTTTGTCCCTTACACCGCAAGGGCGGCTGTTTGCAGAGAAGGCGCAAATGCTGCTGGATCAGGCCGCCCAGCTGGAAGACCCCAAGGGCGCTGGAGCCGGGCAACAGCGGCTGGTGTTGGCGTGTTTTTCGGACCTGGCGCCTTTCCTGCTGGCACCGGCGCTGAAAGCCCTGCGCGAGGCTATGCCCGAGATCGAAATCAGCCACCGCGCCTGCGGGTTCGAACCTTTGATCACGGCCCTCACCGAAGGTGAAGCAGATCTGGCAATCACTTATGATTTGGGACTGGACGCCGCGTTCAGCCGGGCTGAGCTGGACCGCTATGTGCCGCACGCGCTTGTGCCCCCGGGACATACGCTAGCCGGGCGCAGCGGCCTTACCCTTGAGGAACTCACAAAATTCCCGCTGGTGCTGTCGCAAGAGGGGATGTCACTGCAGCATATGTTGGGACTTTTCAAAACACATGGGCTGGTGCCGCGGATCGCGCACCGGGCGGATTCGCTGGAGCTGCTGCGCAGTCTGGCAGCCAATGGCGAAGGCGTTGGCATCAGCTACAGCCTGCCCCCCGGCGGGATGAGCTATGACGGCAAACCACTGTGCGCGGTGCGGGTCAGCGATCCGGCAGCGGAAGAGCCTGTGATTCTCGCCACCCATGCACAATTGCCCGGGACCTCCCTGGCCTTCCAGGCACACGAGATTCTGCGAAACGTTTTAAGCGCAGGAAGATCAGAGCTTGCGCAGGCGGATCACCACGTCGACTGAGGCGATCTCCATCCCTTCGGGCGCTTCCGGAAGCTTATGAATCACCAGCTCCTGCGCCGGCGCATCGCTCACACGGCCCTCGTCCTCCCAGAAGAAATGGGGATGGTCGTGGGTGTTGGTGTCGAAATAGCTCTTGGAGCCGTCCAGCGGGATTTCCTGCAGCACACCAGCGTCGCAAAAGGCGCGCAGCGTGTTGTAGACTGTGGCCAGCGACACCGCGGCGCCGTTTTTCTTGGCCGACTCGAACAGGCTTTCTGCGGTGATGTGACGGTGCTTGCCATCGCCCACCAGCAGTTCGGCAAGCGCAACCCGCTGCCGGGTGGGTCTCAGCCCGGCATCTGTCAGCCAGCGTGTGGCCACTTCTTCGCTGTTTGGCGTCATGAGCAGGTCCTGCGTCGCGTTGCTGACCGTATATATAGGAGCAACACCCGGGGTTTTTCAAATGAAATTCATTCGCAGCTGGCAGGCGCTTTCCATTGCGCTTGTGGCATAATCAGCGCAGGAAGTGACGCGGGGTCCCCTTGCAGGACCCTTTGGCCGGGTGCTACAGGGATCCAGATATATATCTACACGAACTTCACGCAGGAGATGCGCCCGGATGGCCGATTACCCCAGCAGCTTTGACAAGGACGATTTGCTGAAATGCGCGCGGGGCGAGCTGTTCGGTCCGGGCAACGCCCAGCTGCCGGCCCCGCCGATGCTGATGATGGACCGCATCACAGAGATTTCCGGCGACGGCGGCGAGCATGGCAAAGGTCATGTGATAGCCGAGTTCGATATCACCCCGGACCTGTGGTTCTTCGACTGCCATTTCCCCGGCAACCCGATCATGCCCGGTTGCCTAGGCCTCGACGGCCTGTGGCAGCTGACCGGCTTCAACCTGGGCTGGCGCGGCTGGCAGGGCCGAGGCTATGCGCTGGGTGTGGGTGAGGTGAAGCTCACCGGCATGGTGCGCCCGGACCGCAAGATGCTGACCTACCGCGTCAACTTCACCAAGGCCGTGCAGACACGCCGCCTGACCATGGGTGTCGCGGACGGCATTGTCGAGGCCGACGGTGAAGTGATCTATCAGGTCAAGGATATGAAAGTGGCCCTGTCCGAAAGCTGATACGCTTTCCGGCAGGACAAAAGTCACAGAAACAGGAGTACGCACATGCGCCGCGTCGTCGTCACCGGTTTGGGGATTGTCTCCTCCATCGGGAACAATGCCGAAGAGGTCACCGCCTCTTTGAAGGCCGGGAAGTCCGGCATCGTTGCCAGCCCGGAAATGGCTGAGCACGGCTTCCGCAGCCAAGTGGCCGGCACGCTGAAGATCGACGTGGCCGAGCATGTGGACAAGCGTACCCTGCGTTTCATGGGCCCCGGTGCGGCCTATGCCCATATCGCCATGAGCCAGGCGATTGCCGATGCGGGCCTCAGCGAGGATCAGGTGGTGAATGAACGCACCGGGCTGGTGGCCGGTTCCGGCGGCCCGTCGACCTCTGCCATGCTGACCGCGCATCAGACCGTGCTGAAGTCCGGCGCCACCAAGCGGATCGGCCCCTTTGCCGTGCCGAAGTGCATGTCCTCGACGATCTCGGCGAACCTGGCGACCGCCTTCAAGATCAAGGGCATCAACTACTCGATCACCTCGGCCTGCTCTACCTCCTTGCACTGCATCGGCAACGCGGCGGAGCAGATCATGATGGGCAAGCAGGACGTGATGTTCGCCGGCGGCGGCGAGGAGCTGGACTGGACCCTTTCCTGCCTGTTCGACGCCATGGGCGCAATGTCCTCCAAGAAGAACGACGAGCCGGAGAAAGCCTCGCGCGCCTTTGACCAGGACCGCGATGGTTTCGTGATCTCCGGCGGCGGCGGAATCGTTGTGCTGGAGGATCTGGAGCATGCGCTGGCCCGCGGCGCCAAGATCTATGCCGAGGTGACCGGCTTTGCCGCCACTTCCGACGGCCACGACATGGTGGCGCCCTCCGGAGAAGGCGGCGAGCGGGCGATGCGCCTGGCGCTGTCGACCCTGCCAGAAGGCCGCAAGGTGGACTACATCAACGCGCACGGCACCTCGACCCCGGTCGGCGATGTTGGCGAAGTTGAAGCCGCCCGCCGTGTGTTCGGCGAAGGCAATGTGCCGCCGATCTCCTCCACCAAATCGATGACCGGCCACGCCCAGGGCGCTGCCGGCGCGCTGGAGGCGATCTTCTGCCTGCTGATGCTGGATAACGACTTTATTACCCCGTCGATCAATGTCGACACCCTCGCCGAAGGCATCCTGCCGGGTGAGATTGCCACCAGCCTGGTGGAAAACGCCGGCCTCGACTCGGTGATGACCAACAGCTTCGGCTTTGGCGGCACCAACGGCTCGATGGTTCTGAGCAAGTACAAGGGATAAGCGACGATGGCGGGACTGCTGACAGGCAAACGCGGCCTGATTATGGGCGTTGCCAATGACCGCTCCATCGCCTGGGGCATTGCCAAGGCCATGGCGGATGCCGGGGCCGAGCTGGCCTTCACCTACCAGGGCGAAGCCTTTGGCAAGCGGCTGGAGCCGCTGGCGCAGAGCGTCGGTTCGGATTTCATGGTCGATGTGGATGTGACCGACGATGCCTCGCTGGATGCTGCGTTTGAGCAGCTGGCGGGACGCTGGCCCGCGATCGACTTCGTGGTCCATGCGATTGCCTACTCGGACAAGTCCGAGCTGACCGGCCGCTTCCTGGACACCAGCCGGGCGAATTTCAAAAACTCGCTGGATATCTCGGCCTATTCCTTCATCGAAGTGGCACGCCGCGCCTACCCCCTGATGAAAGACGGTGGCGGCACTCTGCTGACCCTGACCTACCAAGGTTCGAACCAGGTGGTCCCGAACTACAACGTGATGGGCGTTGCCAAGGCGGCGCTGGAATCCGCGACCCGCTACCTGGCCAACGATCTGGGCCCGGAAGGCATCCGCGTGAACGCGATCTCTCCCGGTCCGATGAAGACTTTGGCCGGAGCCGCCATCGGCGGTGCGCGCAAGACTTTCAAACACACCGCCCAGAACGCGCCGCTGCGTGACAACGCGACGCTGGAGGCGGTCGGCGGCACGGCTGTTTACCTGGCCTCGGATGCCGGCGCCTGCACCACCGGCGAGATCATCCGGGTCGATGGCGGCTTCCATGTCCTGGGGATGCCGCAGCCGGATCACCTGTGATCAACTGCCCGTAATTTCAAAAAGTTGAGGCGCCCTTGCGGCGCCTTTTCTTTTGCCTGCACTTTGCCGTTTGTATTTTTATACCGAATCGCACAATAATAATCAGCATTGCAGACGCAGGAGAATTCATGTGCCACTGACTGACCTTGTAACCCCGCCGGATACCGCGTTGTGTGCCGCCGCCGATGAGATGGCACGCATGGCCAGCGCGCCATTCCTCTACAACCATGTGAGCCGCTCCCATGCGTTCGGCGCGCTGATGGCCCGGAAGATGGGTATGACCTACGACCCGGAGCTGTTCTACATCGCCGCCATGCTGCATGATCTGGGCCTGACTGAAGCCTACAAGGGTGATGACCGGTTTGAAGTGGATGCCGCGGATGCCGCCGCGCGTTTTCTTGCGGCGCAGAATGTGGAGCAATCCCGCATCGACCGGGTCTGGGACGCCATTGCGTTGCACACCACATTCTCCATCCCGCAAAAGAAATCGCCGGAAGCAGCCCTGGTGCAAATCGGTGCGGGCATCGACGTCGGCGTGATCCCGCATGACAAGATCACCCCGGAACTGATGGAACAGGTGCTTGACGCCTACCCCCGCCTCGGCTTCAAACAGGCCATGGAACAGGCTTTGACCCGGATCTATGCGGAGAAACCGATGACGGCGATGCACAACTTCGGGGCAGATGTGGCCCGCCGGAACGTGCCGGGTTTCCACCAGCCGCATTTCTGCGACATGCTGCACGGCGCGGATTTCCCGGAATGAGCCGGGGCCGCGGGCGCCCGCGCAAGTTCGACGAGACCGAGGTGCGGCAGGCCATCATGCGCTGCTTCTGGGCCAAGGGCTATGCCGCAACCACGCTTGACGATCTGGCCAAGGCAACCGGGCTGGTACGGCCCAGTCTTTACGGCGCTTTCGGCGGCAAAGAGGATATGTTTCTGGCGGCGATGGACGATTTTGCGGCCAGAACAAGGGCATACCTGGTTGGAAAGGTGCCCGCAGATGCGCCGCTCGACGTGGTACTGCGGGCAGTCTTCTCGGCGATGCTGGACCTTTACCTGACAGAGGACGGCGGCCGGGGCTGCCTGGTCTTTTCCACCGCCGGGGCAGAGGCGCCTGCGCATCCGCAGATCCGCGAAAAGCTGCTGGAGAAGCTGAACCAAAGCGACGATCAGTTCCGCCGGTTGCTAGAGCGCCATGCCCCTTCGGCCGCTCCGCAGAATCTGGAAACGGCGGCGGGGTTAGCCGCCGCGGCTCTTCACTCTATGGGATTGCGCGCCCGCTCCGGTGTCGCCCGGTCCACGCTGGAAGAGTTCGCGGAAAGCGCGGCAAACAGCATTGCCGCTCTCGTTGACTGCGCCGGGGCAAGGCGAACCGCCGACTAAGGTCCCTATCGCGTTCCCGCCTGACGGACCTGCGCCGCCGGGCCCAACCGGTGACGATGCAATCTGCAGATCGCACCGCACCGCGGGCGGGAGCCCCCGCCTGCGATGCGAAAGATGTCAGTTTACCGAAACCAACTCGATATCAAACACCAGATCCTTGCCAGCCAGGAAATGGTTGGCATCCAGGGTCACGGTTTCCTCGCTGACTTCCACGACGGTCACCGGAAGCACCTGGCCATCTGGGCTTTGCATCTGCAGTTGAGTGCCAAGGTCCAGCGGGATGTCCGCCGGGATGCCCTCGCGCGGGATTTCCTGCCGTGCGGCGGGGTTGATCGGGCCATAGGCTTCTGCGCAGGGGATTTCGAGGGTTTTCTTTTCACCAACGCCCATCCCTTCAAGGCCGGCGTCCATACCCGCGATCACATGGCCCGCGCCTACGGTGAATTCCAGCGGATCCCGGCCCTCCGAGCTGTCAAAGACGGTGCCGTCTGTCAGCTTGCCTGTGTAGTGGATGCGCACGGTGTCGCCGTTCTTTACCCCGGTCATGAGACCTCCAATCGGTTGCGGGTTGATCAAGGGGGGCAGCCTAACGGCCGCAGACGCGATGTAAACCCGTATGGGTACAATTTCCTGCTTTGCCCGCTCTCTGCCTTCGTGCCAATCTCGCCGCAGGGGAGGACAGAATGCCGATCACCACCTGTATCTTCGACGCCTATGGAACGCTGTTCGATGTCGCCGCCGCCGCCCGGCAGGCCGCAAGTGAACCCGCCTTTCCGCACCTGCAGGACAATTGGGCAGAGCTTGCAAGCCACTGGCGGCTGAAACAGCTGCAATACACCTGGCTGCGCGCCATCACCAATGCTCACGCTGATTTCTGGGACGTGACCCAGGACGGGCTCGACTGGGCGATGGAGGCGGCCGGACTGTCCGGCGACGTGGCGCTGCGCCAGCGGCTGCTGGATCTCTACTGGGAGCTGCAGGCCTATCCGGAAGTGCCCGCGATGCTGCGGGAATTGAAAGACGCGGGCATGAATACCGCGATCCTGTCGAACGGTTCCCCTGCTATGCTGGATGGCGCCGTGCAGTCGGCCGGGCTGGGCGATGTGCTGGATGATGTTCTGTCGGTGGAAAGCGTCGGCATCTTCAAACCCGATGCCCGCGTCTATGATCTGGTTGGCAAACGGTTCAGCTGCGCCAAGGAAGACGTGCTGTTCGTCTCCTCCAACGGCTGGGATGCGGCTGGGGCCGCCGGCTATGGCTTTGTGACCGCCTGGGTGAACCGCGCGGGCGAGCCTGTGGACCGCCTGCCCTGGAAACCGGCGCACATCTTGCCGGATTTGACCACCATCCCGGACCTTGCCAAGGGCTGAACCGCAGATGCCTTTCTTTGACTCTTCGGACGGGCTGCGCCTGCATTACACAGACACCGGCGAAGGCCTGCCGCTTTTGTGCCTGGCGGGCCTGACACGGGACGGCCGGGACTTCCGCTATTTTGCACCGCATGCCACGCGGTACCGGATGATTACCCTGGATGCCCGTGGACGCGGGCAGTCGGAGCACGACCCGGACTTCATGAACTACAATGTCCTGCGTGAGGCGCAGGATGTGCTGGAGCTGCTGGATCACCTGGGTGTCAGTCGGGCCGCCATCCTCGGCACCTCGCGCGGCGGGCTGGTGGCGATGACACTGGCGGCGATGTCCAAGGACAGGCTGTCGGCGGTGGTCCTGAATGACGTCGGCCCGGAGATCCCGCCTGGCGGCATCGCCCGGATCATGGAATATGTGGGCCGCCGCCCGGCAGCCAAATCTCATGCGCAGGCCGCGGAAACGCTGGAGCATCTTATGGCTCCTGCCTTTCCGGACGTGCCGGCGGGCCGGTGGCGCGAGGAGGTTGAAACTTTCTACGATCAAACCCCGGACGGCCTTTCCCTGCGCTACGACACGCGCCTGCGCGACGCGCTGCTGGCGCAAGCTGATGCAGGCCCGCCGCCGGATCTGTGGCCGCTGTTCCTGGCGCTGGACGGCCTGCCCTGCGGCGTGATCCGCGGCGCGAATTCCGACATTTTGAGCGCAGAAACCTTTGAGGAGATGCAGAGCCGCCTACCCGCCTTGCAGGCAGCGGAAATTGCCAGCCGCGGCCATGTTCCCTTTTTGGACGAGCCGGAAGCGCTCGCCCTCATCCATTCAGTTCTGGATCAGATCAAATGACTTCAATTGCCATGATCGAGGCCGCGGCGGAGCGGCTGAAGGGCCATGCCCGCGTAACCCCGCTGCTGTCCTCGCCGTTTCTCGACGAGATTGCCGGGCGGCGCCTGCTGGTGAAGGCGGAATGCCTGCAGCACACCGGGTCGTTCAAGTTCCGCGGCGGCTGGTCGGCGGTCTCAGCACTGCCGGAACAGGACCGCAAGCGCGGGGTGATCGCCTATTCCAGCGGCAACCATGCGCAGGGGGTTGCGGCCGCAGCCAAGGCGCACGGCGCGCCTGCGGTGATCGTGATGCCGGCGGATGCCCCGCAGTTGAAGATCCAGAACACCCGTGATCTGGGTGCCGAGGTGGTGCTGTATGACCGTGCCGGCGGTGAAAGCCGCGAGGCAGTGGGCGCGCAATACGCGGAAGACCGCGGGCTGACGCTGATCAAGCCCTATGACGAGCCGCTGGTGATTGCCGGCCAGGGCACCTGCGGGCTGGAGATTGCGAAGCAGGCCGCAGCGGAAGGTGTCAGCACAGCAGAGGTGCTGGTCAACTGCGGCGGCGGCGGGCTGTCTTCTGGCATTGCGCTGGCGCTGGAAGCCCGCGCGCCAGGACTGCGGGTGCGGCCGGTGGAGCCGGAAGGTTTCGACGACGTGACCCGGTCGCTGGCGGCAGGCGAAATCCGGCAGAATCCCAGCCAGTCGGGCTGCATCTGCGATGCCATCCTGACACCGCAGCCGGGGGATATCACATTTCCGATCCTCAGCCGCCTGTGCGGTCCGGGACTGATCATCACCGAGGAAGAGGCGCTGCGGGCAATGGCGCTGGCGTTCTTGCGGCTGAAGATCGTGCTGGAGCCCGGAGGCGCGGCCTCTCTGGCGGCGGCCCTATTCCACCCGGATCAGATCGAAGGCGAGGCTGTGATCGCAGTGGCAACCGGCGGCAATGTGGATGCAGAGCTGTTCCGGGAGGCGCTCTCGCGTTATGCTTGAGACCTGGCCGCGCGATGGTCCGCGCGGCAGCCAGGGGGACACGTCATGACACGTTTCACCATCGCCTCGTTCAACGTCAAAAACCTGATCGGCCCGGAGCGGGAATTCTACCGCTTTCAAAGCTACACGCCGGAGGAGTACGCGTGGAAGGCCGACTGGATGGCCGACCAGCTGCTGACGCTGAATGCGGATATCGTCGGCTTCCAGGAAGTCTTTGAGGAAGCACCGCTGCGGCAGGTGATCGCCGAAGCCGACCGGCGCGGCGCGCTGGCCAATGCTGCCAGCATCCCCGATCCTGCCAAACGCTATCACCGCAAGGCAATTTTCCAGAAACTGGCCTACGGCTCCTATGCCGAGGCAGAGCTGGCGTTTGCCCCTAACCTCAATGACACCAGCGAGCCGGGCAAGCGGCGGCCAGGGCTGGCGGTGCTGTCGCGTTTCGGCTTTGAGGGAGACCCGGAAGTGATCCAGGACCTTGCCCAACCGCTGGATATTCCGATGGCTTGCTTGGGTGAGGAGGAAGACGCGGGATTTTACACGCTCCGCCGTCTGTCGCGCCCGATCCTCAAGGTGCGGGTCCCGGTCGGGGATCAGGTGATCAGCGTGTTCAACTGCCACCTGAAATCAAAACTTGGCGAATACATCAAGCCGCAGGGCGCCCCCTACCCGCCCGAGACTGTGCTGACGGCCTATGATGCTGCAGGCAGGGCGATGGGGTCGCTGCGCGCGGCGCTCAGGCGGATGGGCGAGGCCTGGGTGCTGCGCCGCGCGGTGCTGGACGAGCTGGAACAGGGCCGGCCGGTGATGGTGCTGGGAGACTTCAACGACGGTGAACACGCGGTCAGCAGCGAGATCATCTCCGGCGAGGTGCCGTTCAAGAACTATACCTGGATGCTGCGCCACGATGCACAGCACCCGGGCGACCGCTACAGCGAGGCCGAGGACGCGCAGATCCGCGAGGCTGTAGACCGGGTGCGGCTGCGCTCGGCGGAAAAAATGTTCCTGCGGAAATCCCTGCGCGACGTGGTCTACACCACGGCCTTTGGCGGAGTTCACGAGAGCATCGACCAGATCTACATGTCGCGCCACTTCGACCCGGACTGGCACGGAGCGGTCGGCAAGATGCACTATTACAGCGTCTTCAACGACCATCTGACCGATGGCAGCCACCCGGAGGCGCCGTTCAACAAGCTTGCCTCGGACCATGGCCAGATCATGGCCCATATGGAGCTGCACGGCTGAGCCCTGCCGATTGCTTTACCTCCCTGCCCCGGCACAGGTAGACTGCGGCGGAGCAGAAACGAGGTACCCCATGCAAATTGCAGATCTGGGCGATGTCCAGCTTCACTACCGCGTTGACGGTGACGCAGGCGGCGCCCCCATCGTGTTTGCCAATTCACTCGGCACGGATCTGAGAGTCTGGGATGCTGTGGTGGAAAGGCTGCCCGCAGGATTGCGCATCATCCGCTACGACAAGCGCGGGCATGGGCTGTCCTCCTGCCCGCCTGCCCCCTATTCGATGGGTGCGCTGGTGCGGGATGCGGAACGGCTGCTGGACCATCTGGACGTGCGCGATTGCATGTTCGTGGGCCTGTCAATCGGCGGCATGATCGCGCAGGGGCTGGCGGTGAAGCGGTTGGACCAGATCCGCGCGCTGGTGCTGTCAAACACCGCTGCCAAGATCGGCACCGCAGAGATGTGGAAAGAACGGGTCCAAACGGTTCAGACAGATGGCATCGAGGCGCTGGCCGACGCGGTGATGGAACGCTGGTTTGCCCGCGGCTTCCGCGCCACGCCGGAGCTGCAGTTGTGGCGAAACATGCTCTTGCAGCAATCGCGCGACGGCTATGCCGGCTGTTGCGCGGCGATTGCGGGCACTGATTTCTACACGCCGACCAGCGGGCTGAGGCTGCCATGCCTGGGCATTGCGGGGTCCGAGGACGGCTCCACCCCGCCCGACCTGGTGCGCGAGACGGTGGACCTGATCCCAGGCAGCCAATTCCATCTGATCCGGCGCGCAGGCCACATTCCCTGTGTCGAGCAGCCGGATGAATACGCTGAACGCCTGACAGCCTTCCTGAGGGAGACCGGGCACATTGGCTGAGTTTCTTCTGGTTCACGGCTCCTGCCACGGCCCATGGTGCTGGCGCGATGCGGTCCCGGCGCTGGAGGCCCGCGGCCACATCGCTCGCGCCATCACCCTGCCCGGTCACGCGGACGGGCGCGATCCCGCGGGCGTGACACTGGCCGAAACAGCCGAGGCGGTTGCGACAGCCTCCTCCCCTGACACTGTGATCGTCGGGCATTCCTGGGGCGGCTTTCCCATTTCCGCTGCGGCAGAGGCGCATCCGGCGCGCGTGCGCGGGCTGATTTACCTTTGCGCCTATCTGCCGGTCAGCGGCATGTCCCTGATCGACATGCGCAAGGCAGGGCCGCGGCAAACGCTTGAAGGCGCCACTCAGAAGAACACGGCAGGCACCGCTTACAGCCTGGTGCCGGAAACAACACCTGACTTGTTTTACCACGACTGCCCGGCGGAAGCCGTGCGCTTCGCCATGGAAAACCTCTGTGTACAGCCGATCCTGCCGCAGGACACGCCGATTCGCCTGAGCGAACGGTTCGAGGCTGTGCCCAAAGCCTACATCCGCTGCACTGGAGACCGGATCATTCCGCCGGAATACCAGGCGCAGATGGCGGCCCGCCTGCCGACAGGGCGGACCCATATTATGAATACCTCCCACTCGCCCTTCTTCGCCGATCCTGAAGGCCTGGCAGAGCTATTGGGAATGATCGTAAAGGACTTCTGATGGCAGGCTCTGTCTTTGACAGCCGGGTTTATGGCGACTTATTCAGCAGCGGCGAAGTCAGCCGCCTGTTCTCGGACAGCGCCGAAGTGCGCGCGATGCTGCTGGTGGAGGGCGCCCTGGCCAAGGCGCAAGGCGAGGCAGGCGTGATCCCGCAGGAAAGCGCTGCTGCGATCGGGCGGGCCGTGGTGGAAATCGCCGTCGACCCGGGTGTGCTAAAACGGCCCACGGGGCAGAACGGTGTGCCGGTGCCGGGTCTGGTGGCCGCATTCCGCGAAGAAATGAAGGCGCCCGAACATGCTCAGTATGTGCATTGGGGCGCGACTTCGCAGGACATCATGGACAGCGCGCTGATGCTTCGTCTGCGCCAGGCGCTGGCGCTGGTTGAGGCGGACGTGAAGGCCGCTGTCCTATCGCTCGGCAAACTCGCCAGGGCGCATGCGGAGCTGCCGATGGCCGCCCGCACTTACGGGCAGCACGCAACCCCCACCAGTTTTGGCGCGGTGGCGGCGGCTTGGGGCACCCCGCTGCTGAACCTGCTGGAAGAGCTGCCCGGCTTGCGGCAATCCTGCCTGATGGTGTCCCTGTCCGGCGCGGCGGGCACGTCCAGCGCGCTGGGTCCTAAGGCAGCGGAAGTGCGGGCAACCATGGCAAAAGGACTGGCGCTGCAGGATCCTGGGCACAGCTGGCACACCGACCGCACGCCGGTGCTGCGGATCGCGGACTGGCTGCTTCGCGTGACCCTGGCCTTCGGCAAAATCGGCGAAGACTGCACCGCGCTTGTGCAAAGCGGCATTCAGGAGGTTTCGCTTGGCGGAGCCGGCGCCTCTTCCACCATGCCGCAGAAGCAGAACCCGGTGGCGCCCTCAGCGCTGGCAGCGCTGGCCCGGCAAGGCAGCGGATTGCTCTCCGTTTTGCAAGGTGCCGCAATGCAACAGCACCAACGCGACGGGGCGGCCTGGTTCACCGAATGGATGTGCCTGCCGCAGATCGTTCTGGGCGCGGCAACTTCCGCAAGAACCAGCAAGGAACTGTGCGCAGATATTTCGCCGCGCGCTGAGGCCATGGCGACGGCGCTTTCGGCCGGGCGGGGCCTGATCCACGCCGAAGCGCTGAGCTTCACCCTGGCGGCACAAATGCCGCGGCCCGATGCCCAGGCGGCGGTAAAGACCTTATGCCAGGAGGCTCAGGCCGCGCGCACTCCACTGCGGGATCTTGTTGTGCGGGACTATCCGGACTTGGATGCGGATGCGTTGTTTGACCCGGCCAGACAGATGGGCCATGCGCCATGGGAAGCCCTGCAGTTCAGCAAGCGTGCGGACGGCCTGCGCGGTTCCTGACCGGATTGCACCAGGCTTTGCAAAGCGCGTTTTCCGTGACGTTACAACGCGCTCTGTCCGGCACATTGCTGCTTGATGCAGCTGCCTTGGCGCGTCACCCTGACTGTAAACGGGGAGGACGATCATGCAAACCATCAAAGCCGCTGTCTGCCACGAATTCGGCGCCCCGCTGGTCATTGAAGATGTGCAGCTGGCACCGCCCGGAATGGGGGAAGTCGAGGTCACGCTGGACGCGGTTGCAATCTGCTACAGCGACATCTCCTATGCCGATGGTGCCTGGGGCGGGCATCTGCCTGCGGTTTACGGTCACGAAGCCGCCGGGGTGATCACCGGGGTTGGCTCAGGCGTGCAGGGGTTTGCGACAGGCGACTCGGTCGTGGTCACACTGATCCGCAGTTGCGGCACCTGCGCTTCCTGTGCGGGTGGCAGGCCAGTGATCTGCGAAACGCCCTATGACACGGTGAATGGGCCGTTGAAAACGGTCAGCGGCGCCCCGCTGGACCAAGCGATGGCGTGCGGCGCCTTTGCCGAGAAAGTGGTGGTGGATCAGCGCCAGATCGTAAGGATTCCCGCAGAAATGAAAAAGGACGCGGCAGCGCTGATTTCCTGCGGAGTGATCACCGGTGTGGGTGCGGTGGTCAACGCTGCCCGGCTCCGCGCGGGCCAAGACGTGGTGGTCATCGGCGCGGGCGGCGTCGGCCTCAATGCCATTCAGGGCGCCCGTATTGCAGGCGCCCGCCGCATTGTTGCGGTCGACATGAACCCGGAGAAACTGGAGACCGCCAAGGAGTTCGGCGCCACCCACGGGGTGCTTGCAACCGAAGACAAACCTTGGAAGGCCGCCCACAAAGCGCTTGGCGGGCGCGGTGCCGATGCGGTGCTGGTCACTGTCGGCGCCATTCCCGCCTACGATCAGGCGCTGCGCTACTTGGCCCGCGGCGGCAAGGCGGTGCTGATCGGCATGCCGCATTCGGGCGCCAATGCAGCATACGAGCCTGTTGTGCTGGCTGCCTTGGGACAGGGGCTGATCGGCTCCAAGATGGGTGACACAGTAATCCAGCGGGACATTCCCTGGATCGTGGATCTGTACCAGCAGGGGCGGTTGAAGCTGGATGAGCTCATTTCCGGCCGCTGGTCCCTGGACCAGATCAACGAGGCAATTGCCGATACCAAGACCGGCAGCGCCAAGCGGAATGTCATCGTGTTCAATCATGGGCGCACAGCAGGCTGACCTGTCCCCAAGAACGCCAGCAATTTTCGACAGTTTTGCGCATTCCTGGTCCCGCCGTTTGCCGCTGACCGCCTTGCCGGTCTTAACGGATCCGGTTCAGGCAGGCGCCGCTATGCCTTTGGCAGAGCTCTCACCGGTGACTCTCCGCCGATCCTGGTGTTAAACGCAACTGCTGGATGACTTGGGCACTTGAAGCGGGCAAGCTGCGGAAAAACGACAGCAGGAAAAGAAGCAGTGCCTCCGTCAAAAAGTGGCGGCAACCCGCCGGAAGCCGACATGCAGGAAAGTGCTGCAGCTGCAGCAGCATTCCTGAAGACCCTTGCACATGAAGGCCGTCTGATGATCCTTTGCCACCTTATCGCAGGGGAGAAATCGGTCAGTGAACTGGAAAACTTAATGAACCTGCGCCAGGCGGCGGTGAGCCAGATGCTGGCGCGGCTGCGGGAAGAAGGGCTGGTCACGCCCCGTCGAGAGGGCAAAGCGGTGTACTATTCCCTGAACAACGGCAGCACGGAAGAAATGATTGCGTTGCTCCACAAGCAGTTCTGCGGCTGAGATTGAGCGCGGTTCCGTGATCCGCTGCCGGCCTGGCGGTGCCTTTGCAAAAGATCTTCTTGTGTTTGTGGCAAGAGCCACGCCTTGGGCTGCAACACGCCCAAGAGGCGCGAGGCGCCTGAGGCCTGAACCCCAGGCAAAGATGTCGGGCCGGGCGGCTACTCCCCGTCAGCCCTGACCTTTTGGGTTTGCACACCCAGTCCTTCGATTTCCAACCGCATCACATCGCCGGGTTTTAAATAGACCGGCTCGGGCTTTGCTCCCATGCCGACCCCCGGTGGCGTACCTGTTGCAATCACATCACCGGGATGAAGCGTCATCAGCTGGCTCAGATGCGAAATGATCTGCGCCACCGAGAACACCATTGTGCTGGTGTTGCCAGTCTGCCGCCGATCACCGTTCACATCGCACGTCAGCCACAGGTTCTGCGGATCCGGCACCTCGTCCCGCGTCACCAGCCACGGACCGATAGGCCCGAAGGTGTCGCAGCTTTTGCCCTTGGTCCATTGCCCTGTCAGCTTGGTCTGGAAATCCCGTTCCGACACATCGTTAATCACGCAATAGCCCGCAACATGCTTCAGCGCGTCTTCTTCGGTAACGTACTTGGCCGCAGAGCCTATCACTGCGCCCAGTTCTACTTCCCAATCCGCGGCCACGGAACCGCGCGGCAGGATCACATCGTCATTCGCTCCAACTATCGAAGAGGTGGCCTTGAGGAACAGGATAGGATGTTCCGGCAGTGCCATGCCCATTTCCTCAGCATGGTCAGTGTAATTCAGGCCGATGCCAAGGAACTTTCCCGTCTGGCCGACGCAAGGAGCCAGTGCCGGAGCGCCTTCCACCGGCGGCAGCATCTGCGGATCCAACCCAGCCAGCCGGTTCAGCGTCGCATCATCCAGCACTTCGCCGGTGATGTCCGGCACGTGGGCAGAAAGATCCCGGACTGCACCCTCACTGTCCAGCAGTCCCGGCCGTATTTCTTCGCCCGCGCGGTATCGCAGCAGTTTCATTCCTGTTTTCCCCGTTTGTTTCCCGATCAGTTGGAGACGTAGCCCGCAACCACCTGTAGCAGTTTGAAGGCCGTGGAGGCGTCGTTTTCCACCACCGCAAGGAATTCCTCCTCACCGATCCGCAGGCAGCGCAGGTCGGTTTCTGCGATCATGCTCAGAGCGCGCGGTTCATGGCGGATCAATCCAAGTTCTCCAACCAGCCTTCCCGGGCCAACAGTGGCGATCAGGCGGTCTTCCTCACCTTCTTGCGGCAAGTACAAACCTGCCTCGCCATCAAGGATCATGTAAGCCCCGTCTGTGGCCTCATCATCCTTGAGAAAGACAACTTCGCCAGCCTTCGCATCATACCAGCGCGCACCAAAAGCAAGCAGGCGCATCTGGCGGCGGTTCAGGCCGGAGAACAGCTCTGTCTGCTCCAGCGCCCGCAGCTTGCGCGCCAGATCCTGGCTCGCCGCCCCATCGCCCGCCGCAGTCGCCTCGGCCTCATCGCTGACAAGCCTGCCTTGGCGCAACTCGAAGAACGCGTCGAAGACATCCGGACTTTGGAAACTGGGGGCCAAATAGATCAGTGTTGTGTCCGGCAGAAGCTTGCGCAGGTTCTTGTGCACGGCCACGCGGGTGTCCAGATCATAGCTTGCCATTGAGGAGTCAAGGATCAGGATGTCCGGCCGCTTGATGGTGGCCCGGCAGAAGGCCAGGGGCTCCGCAAAACTTGCCGCCAGCCCCTGCCCGCCCACGGCGATCGGCATGTCAAAAATCAGCTCCACCACCTGATCACGCAATCCTTCACGGACCATGAGCTCCGAAACCAGCTTGCGCACTTCATCCGCCTTGGCCCCGGCGGCATCGGAAATTTTGCCGAACAGTGCATTCTCAAGGACAGTCAAACTGGGTGCAAATGCATTTTCGCTAAAGGGCAAAAACCCGGCACCCAGCGCCTGCAGCAGACTGTCGCCATGACTGCGGCGGAAGCCAAGGATGCGCTCCTTCATCCCATCCTCGAAAGCCGGGCCGATCTGTTCCGCCGAGATTGTGAAAGGCACGATCAGCAGTTGCGCCAATTCCTCCCGGCTAAGCTTGGCAGCGTCCGTTCCGCCAGGTTTATCCGCCAGCGCCAGCGCGGCCTCATAGGCCTCCACATCCAGCCCCAGCTTGCGGAACAACGGGTGACCGGTACCGTCCATGCCAAAAATCTGCCGCAGCATCTCAACCACATCGCGGGTCAGCGCGACCAGCCCCTCGTCCAGACCCAGCTGCTTCAGCTGGTCGAGGAACTCTCCCTGGTGGTGCAGCATCTCGCCGGTCATGGCTTCCTGAGACGCGGCGAACAGCAGGTTTTCCGCAACCGGCAAAGCCGGGTTGTAGCTTTCCTCGTCCAGGAAATGCACATGCACATCCAGCCCAGCGTCCTCGATCGCCTTGCGTACCGCGGGGCGCAGCTCGACCAGCTGATCCGCAAGGTCTTGATGCGCCGGGGCTTCGAAATACTGATCAATACCGCGGCGGAACAGCGCAGTGTCCGACCCGATGCCTTCCACCAGCTTCAGCCACCACCCGCGCAGTTCATCCTCGCTGGAAAAACCCGCCAGTTCAGGATCCAGCCATGGCGCATCAAAGGGATCCGGGCTGTTGCCGGCAAGCTTTGCGATTTCCAGCTCCCGCTGATTGCGTGCCTCGCCGCGGGGGCGCATCCGCATCGGCATCATTACGTTGTCGCCGAAGGACCCCTGGAACAGGACCGGGCGCGAGGTGGCGTAGCCGATCCGTGCAGCGATGGTTGCCTGGTGCAGGCCGGCAAGACTCTCCCCCGCCACCGTCACGGTTCCAGAGGAAGGCAGGATTTCCCGGGTCAGCAGTTCCGCCAGGGCACGCCGGTCTTCCTCGGACGGCGCCGCGATACCAATCACGTTCCCCGCAGGAAACGTCGCGCTCAACTCTTCCAGCACCAGATTGCCGTCAGTATCCCGCACACTTACCGTATCAAGCTTCACATCGCCCTTCAGACGGCCCAATTTCTCGGGTTCGCCGCTGAGCAGATTTTCCTCGACCATGCCCTGCGGTGCGAAACGTTCCAGAATCACGTCCCAGCGCAAGCTCATGTCCTGGGTCTGGTTGTAATAGGCCAGCAGTTCCTTCCAGGGCGACGCCAGGTCCTTGTAGGCCGCCAGCGCCGCCACCAGCGCGCCCAGCGAAACCTTGCCCTGCAGCACCAGATAACCGCCGACCGCATAGAAGAAGAAAGGCGTCAGTTGGGTAATGAAGTTGTTGAGAAACTTCATGAAGAATTTTTTCTGGTAGATCAGGAAGCGGATGTCATAGAGGCGCCCCAGCCTGGCGGTAATAATCGCCATGCGATAGCGCCAGCCGCCGTTGATCCTGAGCGTCGACGCGCCTGCGGCACTTTCCCCGATTTCCGTGGCCAGCGCGCGCACCTGCTTGATGCGTTTCTTGTTCAGCAGGTTGATCTGCCGCTGCAGCATCGGGATCAGCCAGCCCTGCAGCGGAATCAAGGCTATCGCTGCCATCCCGAACCAGAAGTTCTGCAAAAACAGAAAGAACAGGATGGTCAGCATCTGGCCCGCCTGCAGCACCGGCTGGCTGACCGCATCCCCCATCAGCCCGCCCATCGGCTCCGATTCTGAGGTGACCATCGACACCAGCTCACCCTGGCTGACCCGCTCGAAATAGGGTTGCGGAAAGCGCAGGACCCGGGCGATCAGCTGATAGCGGAAGCGGCGCAGCATCCGCTCCGCCAGCACCCCCTTCATCGTGTTGATCCGCATTTTCAGCAGACCGTGGCAGAGCACCGACAGCAGGAAGGCTCCGCAAAGGATCCAAAGGAACGTCAGCTGATCGAAACTCTGCCCCAGCACCGTAATCGTAGAGCTCTCGGCACCGATCGCGTCATTGATGATCCGTTTGGGCAGCTCGAGCGTCAGATAGAGCAGCGGAAACAGGCAGGCGGTCACGACCAGTAGCACCAGCTGGTCGCGTTTCGAGTATTTCCAGATGAAGCGGAACAAAGAGCGCTCGATGGGAAAGCTCCGTAATTGGCGGCATCAGGCTAGGCTTTTCTATGGGTAGCGCGGTTTGACAGGCACAGGCAATGGGCAGAAACCCGCCTTGTCCCGTTGCGGCACCTTGCCGTCGCAACATTTGCCAGACGCCAAAAAATCCGTAAGGTTCCAGCCAAGTACACTTTCAGGAGACTAATTGGTTTGCCGGAATACGTCGGATCCGTTCTGCTGCTGCTCTGCGCCCTGCAGGTCAAGCACTTGTTTGCCGACTTCTTCCTGCAGACGCCCAAGATGCTGTCAGGCCGCTGCGCTTATGCCCACATGGGGCGCGCTCAGCATGCCGGTGTCCATATTGTCGGTTCGGCCTTGATCTTCCTGCTGTTCGGCGCGCCGATGATGTTCATCCTGGTGCTGGCCGTGCTGGAATGGGTGGTGCATTTCCACATCGATTTCGGCAAGGCCCGGTTTTCCGAGCGCAAGAAACTGAATCCGCAGCAAGCAATGTTCTGGCAGGCGATGGGCTCGGACCAGGCGCTGCACCAGCTGACTTATATCGCCATGGCCTGGGCCTGGATAAAGTACGCGGCGACATAAGCCACCTCTGCTTGCGCATTGTCAGGGCACCACTGGCTTGTCCCGTTTGATCGTGCGCAGGACAACATTGGTCTGGGCGCTGGCCACCGCAGGGAGGCGGAACAGGAAGCTTTCCAGAAACCTGTTGTAGGCCTCAAGATCCGGCGCCAGAATCCGAAGATGGTAGTCAGCCTGCCCGGTTGTGGCATAGCACTCCTGCACCAGCGGGCTGGTTTCCACCGCGCGGATGAACTCCACCAGCTTGTCCGGATCGTGCCGCGTCAGGTGCACATGCACTATGGCCTGGAACCCCAGCCCCATAGCGGGCGCATTCACCACGGCCCCATAGCGTTCAATGATCCCTGCCTCCTCGAGCCCCCGCACCCGGCGCCAAAGGGCTGACGGTGACATGCCCACAGCCTCTGCCAGATCGGCATTGGAGATGCGGGAATCTTCCTGAATCAACGTCAGGATCCGGCGGTCGCGGTCGTCGATCTTCATTTTTCGGTCAATTCCTCCGAAAATGTTGTAAATTTTGGATAACACATCCACATCTAGCCGCAAAACCAGAAATTCAGGCAAATCTTTTCAGCCTTCGTGGCTTATTTTTCCGGCAAACACTTTTTCCGCGCAAGGATACCGCCGCGATGACCGAGCTGAGCCACGATTTCCGCAGCTACAAGCTGGACGACCGTTATGACATGACCGAAGGCCGGGTGTTCCTGACCGGCACCCAGGCGCTGGCCCGGGTGATGCTGGACCAGGCCCGCCGAGACCACGCCGCGGGGCTGAATACCGCGGGCTTTGTGTCGGGCTACCGCGGCTCGCCGCTGGGCGGGGTCGACCTGGAATTCTGGCGCGCGGAGAAGCGGATGCAGGAGAACCGCATCAAGTTCATGCCCGCCGTGAACGAAGACCTGGGCGCCACCGCCGTTCTGGGAGCCCAGCAGGCCATTCTGGACCCGCACTGCGAGGTCGAGGGTGTGTTTTCCATGTGGTACGGCAAGGGCCCGGGCGTGGACCGCTCCGGCGATGCGCTGAAACATGGCAACGCCTACGGTTCTTCGGCAAAAGGGGGCGTGCTGGTCGTTGCTGGCGATGATCATGGCTGCGTCAGCTCTTCGATGCCGCATCAGTCGGATGTGGCCTTCATGTCCTGGTTCATGCCGGTCCTGAACCCGGCAGATGTTTCTGAATACCTGACCTTCGGCGAATACGGCTTTGCCCTGTCGCGCTACTCAGGCACCTGGGTCGGCTTCAAGGCAGTGTCGGAAACCGTGGAGAGCGCGCGCTCGGTGGAGCTGCAGCCGGACCGAGAGTTCATTTACCCGGAGCTGCCGGACTATCCCGGCGGGCTGCATATTCGCCGCGCAGACCTGCCCTCGCCCGAGATCGAAACCCGCATCCATGCCAAGCTGGGCGCCGTGCGCGCCTTTGCCGAGGCAAACCCGATCGACAAGCGGATCTATGACATCAAAGAGGCGCGGTTCGGCTTCGTTTCCACCGGCAAAGGGCACCTGGACCTGATGGAGGCGCTGCGTCTTCTGGGACTGGATGAGGCCGCCTGCCGCCGGTTGGGCATCGACATCTACAAGGTTGGCATGGTCTGGCCACTGGACCGCACCGATGCGCTGAAGTTCGTGAAGGGGAAGCAGGAAGTCCTGGTTGTCGAAGAGAAGCGCGGTATCATCGAAAGCCAGTTCAAGGAAAACTTCTATGACTGGCCCGGCAACAAGCCGGAAAAGATGGTCGGCAAATACGACAGCGAGGGCAACCCGCTGATCCCCTGGACCGGGGAACTGAGCCCGCTGCTGCTGGCGCCCATCGTGGCGGCGCGGCTGGACAAGTTTTTCCCGGAAGAAAACCTGCCGGCCAAAGCCGCTGCACTGACTGCAGAACCGCCGAAAGTGCTGAACGTGCCCGGCGCCACCCGCACACCCTATTTCTGCTCCGGCTGCCCGCACAACACCTCGACCAAGCTGCCCGAGGGCTCCAAGGCGTTCTCTGGCATCGGTTGCCACGTGATGGCGAGCTGGATGGACCGCGAAACCGCGGGATATGCCCAGATGGGCGGCGAAGGCGTGCCCTGGACCGTGGCCTCGCAGTTCAACGGCAGCAAGCATGTGTTCCAGAACCTGGGCGAAGGCACCTGGTATCACTCGGGCTCGCTGGCGATCCGCCAGGCGGTCGCGGCCGGCACCAATATCACCTATAAGATCCTCTATAACGACGCGGTGGCAATGACCGGCGGGCAGCCGGTGGACGGGCCGGTCTCGGTGCATGGCATCGCCCAGACCTGCCGCGCCGAAGGCGTGCAGCGGATCGCCCTGGTTTCTGACGATATCGGCAAGTTCAGCCACGGCGACTTCCCGGCAGGAACCACTTTCCATGACCGCAGCGCGCTGGACACGGTGCAGCGGGAACTGCGCGAGGTCACCGGCGTTACCGTTCTCATCTACGAGCAGACCTGCGCCACAGAGAAGCGCCGCCGCCGCAAGCGCGGCAAGATGGAAGACCCGAAACGCTTTGCCTTCATCAACGATCTGGTTTGCGAGGGCTGCGGCGATTGCTCGGTGGAATCCAACTGCCTGAGCGTGGAGCCGAAGGAGACGCTCTTTGGCCGAAAGCGCAAGATCAACTTATCCACCTGCAACAAGGACTTTTCCTGTCTGAACGGCTTCTGCCCCAGCTTCGTCACCGTCGAAGGTGCCACCCGGCGCAAGAAGAAAACCGCCGGGCTGGACGCCGCCGCGCTGACTGCCAAGCTTCCCGCGCCCGAACTGCCATCACTCAAGCAGCCCTTTGACCTGCTGGTCACCGGGGTGGGCGGCACCGGCGTTGTCACCGTTGGCGCGCTGATCACCATGGCAGCGCATCTGGAGAGCAAGGGCGCCAGCGTGCTGGACTTCACCGGCTTTGCTCAAAAATTCGGCACAGTGCTGAGCTACATCCGGCTGTCCAACTCCCCGGAGACACTGAACCAGGTGCGCATTGACCAAGGCGGTGCGGATGCCGTGATAGGCTGCGATGTTGTCGTAAGCTCGGCGCCGAAGGCATCGGTTCATTACCGCGCCGGTACCAAAGTGGTGCTGAACCGGGCGGAAATGCCTACTGGTGATCTGGTTCTGCGCCGCGATGCCGACCTGATGGCGGGAGTGCGCGAGAATACCATTGCAGAAGCAGTGGGGCCGCAGAACCTGTCTGGTTTCAATGCCAACGAAGCCGCTGAGGCCATGCTGGGAGATGCAGTTTTGGCCAATGTCATGATGCTGGGCTTCGCCTGGCAAAAGGGGCTGGTGCCGGTGAGTGCGGGCGCGCTGGATCAGGCAATAGAGCTGAATGGCGTGGCCATCGAAAAGAACCGTCTCGCCTTTGCCATCGGACGCGCCATGGCTGCGGACCCGGCGCTGGTAGAGGACATCTACACAGAAGCTCCGGAACAGGACGAAACGCTGAAAGAGCTGATTGATCGGCGCGCCACCTTCCTGACCGGGTACCAAAACACGGCCTATGCATCACGGTACCAGGATACGCTCGAACGGTTCCGCGATGCGCTGCCCGAGAAGGCGCAGGATGAACTGACCGCGGCAGCCGCCCGGTCGCTGTTCAAGCTGATGGCCTACAAGGACGAGTTCGAGGTAGCGCGTCTGCTGACCAGCGAGAAATTCCGCCACCAGATCGAGGACGAATTCGAGGGTGATTTTAAGGTCAACTACCACCTCGCTCCGCCGCTTCTGAGCCGCAAGAAAGATAGCCGCGGCCGGCCCCTGAAGCGCTCATTTGGCCCCTGGCTGCGCCCGGCGCTGAACCTGCTGGTCAAGGCGCGCAGCCTGCGCGGCACCGCCTTCAACGTCTTCGGTTACCACGAGGAAGCCCGCCTGCACCGCGAACTGCTGACCTGGTACGAGGATGCTCTCCGTACCGTGGTCCAGCGCTACACACCGGATACGCATGGCGCCTGTCTCGAAATCCTGCGAGCGCCGATGGAAATCCGCGGTTACGGACCGGTGCGCCTGGAGGCCGCCAGAAAGACCCGCTCGGCAGCGGATGAGACGCTGCGCAGCCTGTAAGGCAAGCACTCATAAACCGGCACTGGGATATCAGATGTCCCAGTGCTGGCGCGTAAACTCGGTGAAGGTCTCGATCTCCTCAGCCAGCGGCTCCCGCCCGGTGAACACCTTGAGATATTCAGGCGTCACTTCCAGCCGGTGGGCGTGGCTTTCGTTCGGATCCGCCATGTCATAGCCCAGCTGCATATAATACAGGACTTTGGCGCGGGTCATGGCCTCGCGCTCCGGGTATCCATAGCGGGCAAACATCGCTGTCAGCGCCTCAACCCGTCGCCGGTCGGACCGGTCCAGCAGGCTGCGCACCTTGCCTGAGCGGCGGGACCAGTCCCGCACTGCAAAGTCAAGCGCGGTGTTGAACAGATTGGGGTTGGTGATGCAGTGAAAGACATTCAGCACTGCGCCAGTGATTGTTTTGGCCGGCGCCTCCGCCTGCCGCACCATGCCTGCGGTATTGGTCTGCTCCCAGGTTTTCAGAAGCGCGTCCAGCAGATCCTGGCGGGATTTGAAATACCAGTAGAAAGACGACCGCGAGACCTGCATCCGCTCGGCCAGTGCCAGCACCTTGACCTGTTCCACGCCATCCGAGATCAGCACGTCCATTGCGACGTTCAGCCAGTCGTTGCGGGTGACCTTGATATTGCCAACCAGCGGCTCGGCCTCTGGATCATCCCGGTGCAGAACAGGTTTTTGCGCCATGAGCGGCCTTTCAGATTACTTGCATTTCCGCCACTCTATGCCGGGCCGCCTGCCTGCGCCAACACGGCAACCCTGTCTGCCCGGATTTGCAACGGGGACTAAGTGGCATCAGCGACACACAGGAAATGCGGCTTGAATATTGGGCGGTACCGACGGCTGGCGCCTGCCGGCACATCCTTGTGACTGATTGTGACCGGATGCTGGCGCCCCTCCAGCACGCTCTCTCAATCAGTTTGAATGCAGACTGCCAAGCATTCTCCGGCCTGCAACGCTTTCTGCAGCTTGGCAAAATTCTCCTTGCAGAACCGGCGTCAGACCAAATGGGGTTTGACTAAACAGCCTCCGGCGCGCGAAGGTGTTGGAAAAAACAGGGGAAAACACGATCTCATGAGCGCCTTGAACCAACTGGGCGGGCTATTCTGAATGCGTCCGCTGCTGTCCGTCGAAAACCTCAGCGTCGGTTTTGGCAAGGGGGACTCCGTTGTCAAAGACGTGAGTTTTACCGTCCAGCCGGGTGAAACGCTTGCCCTGGTTGGGGAAAGCGGCTCGGGCAAGACGGTTTCCTGCCGGGCAGTGCTGCGCATCCTGCCGAAGGCGGCGCAGCTGCGGTCAGGGCGGATCCTGCTGGAGACCCGTGGCAAAAAACTGGATCTGGCCTCGCTGGATGAACGCCGGATGCGTGACGTGCGCGGCAACACCATCTCGATGATTTTCCAAGAGCCGATGCGCTCGTTGTCACCGCTGCACCGGATCGGCAACCAGGTGTCCGAGGTGCTGTGGCTGCATGGACGGAAATCCGAACGCGAGGCGCGCGACATTGTTCTGGATTGTTTTGAACGTGTCGGTTTTCCAGAGCCGGAGCGCACCTATCGCTCCTACCCGTTTGAATTATCGGGCGGAATGCGCCAGCGTGCGATGATCGCCATGGCGATGGTGGCCAAGCCGGACCTGCTGATCGCCGACGAGCCGACCACAGCGCTTGACGTAACTACCCAGGCACAGGTGCTGGGCCTGATGAAGGATCTGCAGCGCGAAACCGGCATGGCAATGATCCTGGTGACCCATGATCTGGGCGTGGTCGCCAACATGGCCGAGCAGGTCGTGGTGATGCACAAAGGCCGGGTCATGGAGTCTGGGCGCGCCGAGCCGATGCTGCGCGCGCCTGCACATCCGTATACCAAGGCGCTGTTCGACGCTGCACCGGAAATCCCGGACGAGGCAGTCGTTGCGATTCCTCCTTCGCGCGAAGACCTGATCATGGAGATGAGATCTGTCTCCAAGACCTACACGCTGCGGGCGGGTAAGGGCTGGCAGGCCCCGACGCTGATCCATGCCTGCCGCGAGATCGACTTGCGGGTAACCCGCGGCGAAACACTGGCAATCGTTGGCGAAAGCGGATCAGGCAAGACCACTGCCGCCCGCATCGCCTTGGGGGCAGAACCGCCCGACCCTGGCGGCGAGGTGCTGTTCCGGCCAAATGCCAGCCAGCCCCCGGTCACAGTTCATGACATGGACCGGGAGACGCGAACAGCCTTCCAAAAACAGGCCCAGATGGTGTTTCAGGACCCTTACTCGTCGCTGTCGCCCCGAATGCGCATACAGGACACGCTGATGGAGCCTTTGGACATCCATCGCATCGGCACCCGGACCGATCGTCGCGACAAGGCTGCGAAAATGCTGCGCCTGGTAGGGCTGTCGCCCGACATGCTGAAACGCTATCCGCACGCTTTTTCCGGCGGCCAGCGCCAGCGCCTGTCAATTGCGCGCGCCCTGATGCTGGATCCGGCATTGATTGTCTGCGACGAACCGACCTCAGCGCTGGATGTCTCGGTGCAGGAACAGATCCTGCGGCTGCTGGAAGACATCCGCGACCAGCACAACCTGTCCTACCTGTTCATCAGTCATGACCTTGCCGTGGTAGCACGGATTGCCGATGAGGTTGCGGTGATGCGGCGCGGGCTGATCGTCGAGCAGGCACCGCCGGAAACACTATTCTATAATCCCCAGCACCCCTATACCAAGGCGCTGATCGCTGCCCAGCCGGAACCGGATATCGACCGGCCCATCGACCTGAAACTGGTGGCGCAGGGTGCGGGGGCGCCCCAGCGCTGGCCCGAAGCCTTCCGGTTCAACGGCGTCGATGCCCCGCCCCTGGTGAATTTGAAAAACCTGGAACCCGGCCACAAGGTGCGCTGCCATGCTTGATGCCCTGAAACCTTTCCTGGCGGCTGCCTTCTGCTTTGCCCCTTTAGCTGCCTTCGCAGACATCGCTGTACAAGAAAGCAAATTCTGGAGCTCCGAAGTCAAGGCCGGGTATCTGCCACCAGCTGCCAAACGCCTGCCAGAAGTACCGCTAGTGGTGGATCTGGCCTCCAAGGGCCGGGAGTTCGGTATTCAGGGCGGAACGCTGAATACCATGGTCACGCGCTCCAAGGACATCCGGCAGATGGTGGTTTATGGTTATGCACGGCTGGCCGGTTACGACGAGAAATACCAGCTGAAGCCGGACATTCTTCTGGGATACGAGAACGAGGGCAACCGCCGCTACACGCTGCAACTGCGGCCCGGGCACCGCTGGTCCAACGGCGATCCGTTCACCTCTGACGATTTCCGGTACTGGTGGGAGGATGTCGCCAACAACGAGCTGCTGAGCCCCGCTGGGCCGCCGGACTTTCTGCGGGTAATGGGAAATCTGCCGCGGGTAAGCTTCCCCGACGAAACAACAGTGATTTATGAATGGGATGACCCGAACCCCAGTTTTCTGCACATGCTGGCTCAGGCTCGCCCGCCTTTTATCTACAGGCCAGCAAAATACTTGAAACAGTTCCACGCGGATTATGCCGACGCAGAGGTTCTGGAAGAGGAAGTTGACTACGCCCGTGTCAAAAGCTGGGCTGCGCTGCATAACAAGTACGACAACATGTACAAGTTCGACAATCACGAGCTTCCGACGCTGCAGCCCTGGATCAACGCCTCGCCCGGCAAGAAGATCCGCCATCAATTCGTGCGCAATCCTTATTATCACCGGATCGACAGCCGCGGTGTGCAGCTACCCTATATCGACACTGTAGAGATGGAGATCGTGACGGCGGGGCTGGTGGCCGCCAAGTCGAACGCAGGAGAAGCGGATCTGCAGGCCCGCGGATTGGATTTTCGCGACATCCCGATCCTGCGCAAGGGCGAAAAGGACAATTCCGGCTACATGACCTACCTTTGGGGTAACGGCGCTGCTTCACAGATCGCCATCTACCCGAACCTCAATACAAAGGATCCGCTCTGGCGTGAAATTCTGCGTGATGTGCGGGTACGGCGCGCCTTGTCCCTGGCTATCAACCGCCGCGCCATTAACAGAGCGCTCTACTTCAATCTCGCCAAGCCCGGCGCCATGACGGTGCTTGAGCAGAGCGAGCTGTTCGATCCCGCCCTGCGCGACGCTTGGGCCAGGTTTGACCCGGAACAGGCAAACCGCCTGCTGGACGAGGCCGGGCTGACCGAAAAAGACGGCTATGGCATCCGCTACTTACCTGACGGACGCCTGATGGAACTGATTGTGGAAACCGCCGGCGAACGTCAGGAAGTGGAAAACGCCCTCCAGATCATCGCCGATGACTGGCGCGATGTCGGGGTCAAACTAATCATGCGTCCGCTGGACCGCGACATTCTGAGAAACCGTGTCTTCTCCGGCAGTTCCATGGCCTCCGCCTGGTTTGGCTGGGACAATGGCTTGCCGCAGTCCTATACGTCCCCGGTTTACTTGGCCCCAACAGATCAGGTCTTTTTGTCCTGGCCGAAGTGGGGCCAATACTATCAGACCGGTGGCAGCGCGGGCGAGCCGCCGGACATGGAGCCGGCCAAGAAATTGCTTTCCCTGCTGCAGGACTGGGACATGGCCACGACAAAGGCCGGGCGCATCGCGGCCTGGCGCGCCATGCTGCAGATCCACGCAGAGCAAGTCTACGCGATAGGGGTGGTTGCCGCCGCACCGCAGCCTGTGGTCGTCAGCAAGCGGCTGCGCAACGTCCCTGAGCAGGCGATCTGGGCCTGGGACCCCGGCGCGCATTTCGGTGTCTACCGGCCCGACGAGTTCTTTTTCGAGGATGGCCTGGACTGATGGAGATACTGCGATACGCCATCTACCGCTTTGGCACCATGCTGATGACACTGCTGGTGGTATCGGTGCTGATCTTTGTCATCATCAACCTTCCGCCCGGCGACTACCTGTCGAACCAGATCGCCGAGTTGCAGGCTACAGGCCAGTCCGCAGGGGTGGCCAAGGCCGAATTTCTGCGTAAGGAATACGCGCTGGATAAGCCGCTGTGGCAGCAATACATGATCTGGATGGGCTTCATGCCCGGCCCGCATGGGTTCTCCGGCATGATCCAAGGCAACTTCGGCTGGTCCTTCGAATTTGACAGCCCGGTGGCTGATATCGTTGGCGACAGCCTTTGGCTGACTGTGCTGGTGAACCTGGCCGCCGTTATTTTTGTCTATACCGTAGCCCTGCCTCTGGGGGTGCTTGCCGCCGCCCGCGCCCGCACCTGGGTCGACTACACCACGGCCTTTGTCGGCTATCTGGGGCTTGCAACGCCAAACTTCCTGCTGGCGCTGATCCTGTTCTACTACGGCCACCGCTGGTTTGACCTGCCGATCGGCGGGCTGATGGCGCCTGAATTCGAAGGTGTGCCGATGAATTGGGACAAGGTGAAATCCATCTTGGTGCACCTCATTGTTCCAACCTTCGTGATCGGTACTGCCGGCGCCTCGGCGATGATGCAGCGGCTGCGGGCCAACATGCTGGATGAACTGGGAAAACCCTATGTGGAGACCGCCATCGCCAAGGGCATGGCGCCGTCCCGCATGCTGGCAAAGTACCCGCTGCGGGTGGCATTCAACCCCTTTGTGGCCGACATCGGCAACCTGCTGCCCTCGATGATTTCCGGCTCTGTCCTTGTGTCGGTGGTGCTGGGCCTGCAAACCATCGGCCCGACCCTGCTGACAGCGCTCAAGACACAGGACATGTTCCTGTCAGGATTTGTATTGATGTTCGTGGCCCTGCTCACCCTGATTGGCACCATGATTTCGGACGTGCTGCTGGTGTTGCTTGACCCCAGAATCCGCTACGAGGGGCGCGACGCATGACCCATTTGCCCGACGGACGTTTTGTCGATGATGAACCCTTCGATCCGCAGGCCTCGCTGCTGGAGCTGGAGCGCAAGGATCTTGATGCCCCGAATTGGCTGCTGGTATGGCGCAAGTTCAAGACACACAAGCTGGGTCTGATCTCCGGCATATTCCTCTTTATTGCTTACTTCCT
This sequence comes from Leisingera sp. JC11, assembly GCF_040704725.1. Taxonomy (NCBI): domain Bacteria; kingdom Pseudomonadati; phylum Pseudomonadota; class Alphaproteobacteria; order Rhodobacterales; family Roseobacteraceae; genus Leisingera; species Leisingera sp. JC11. The sequence continues at coordinate 29,685 of NZ_JBFCVS010000007.1, read as the reverse complement.
GATCCCGTTCGCCGGCTTCATCGCCCCTTACGGCCCCAATCAGCGTTTTTCGGAACACCTCTATTCCCCGCCGCAGTCGATCAAGCTGTTTCACGAGGGTGAGTTTATCGGCCCGTTTGTCTACCCGATGACTTCCGAGGCCAACCTCGAGACCTTCCAGTGGGAGTTCAAGCCGGACACCTCACGCCCGCTCAAGCTCAAGTTCTTCTGCGAAGGCAGCACCTATTATCTGGCCGGCTTCATAGAAAGCAACCGGCACCTGTTCTGCGCCAGCGAAGAAGCCACGATCTTCATCTTGGGGTCTGACCGTCTGGGCCGCGACATCTTCAGCCGCGTTTCCTATGGTGCGCAGCTGTCGCTCACGGTTGGCCTGATCGGGATCACGGTCTCCTTCGTGCTTGGCATCTTCTTCGGCAGTGTCGCCGGGTATTTTGGCGGCCGAGTGGACTGGACGGTGAACCGGGTGATCGAGATCCTGCGCTCGCTGCCTGAACTTCCCTTGTGGCTTGCGCTGTCAGCGGCGGTGCCCTCAAACTGGTCGCCGGTCGCGGTTTTCTTCATCATCTCCATCATTCTCGGCATTCTTGACTGGCCCGGACTGGCCCGCTCAGTGCGCGCCAAATTTCTGTCGCTCCGTGAAGAGGAATATGTCCGCGCGGCGGAAATGATGGGCGCCTCTTCCGGACGGGTGATCCGCAAGCATCTGCTGCCGAACTTCATGTCGCACCTGATCGCCTCTGCCACCCTATCAATCCCGGCCATGATCCTGGGCGAAACCGCGCTGTCCTTCCTCGGCCTCGGCTTACGTGCGCCGGCTGTTAGCTGGGGGGTAATGCTGAATGACGCGCAGAACCTCACGTCCGTGGAAATCTACCCCTGGCTGGCCATTCCGATGCTGCCGATTGTAGTCGTCGTACTGGCCTTTAACTTCCTGGGCGACGGGCTGCGCGATAGCTTGGATCCCTATCAGCAGTGACCCTGCTCACCGCCCTCCCCGCCATGGAGCAATACCGCCTCACCGGCAGCGGCCGGTGGCCCAGCGCCTTTGCTGTCACAGAACTGGCTAATGCTTCAATTGCCGCCGTTGGGCTTGAACTGGCAAAGCTGATCGAGGTGCTGAACCTCGCGCCCACCGCGCCCGATGTCATTGTCGATCAGCGTCTGACGTCCCTGTGGTTCAGCTACAGCTTCCGTCCAGAGGGTTGGGAACTGCCCAGCCTGTGGGATGCGATCGCCGGCGTCTATGAAACACAGGACGGCTGGATCCGCCTCCATACCAACCTGCCGCATCACCGCCAGGCAGCGCTGCGGGTGCTTGAATGCGCCGGCACGCGGGAGGCCGTGGCTGCCTCGGTAAAGTATTGGAATGCGGATAGCCTGGAAAGCGAAACTGTGGCTGCTGGCGGGGCGGCTGCCGCCATGCGCAGCCGAGCGGACTGGCTGTCGCACCCTCAGGGCCGCGCTGTGGCGGCAGAGCCACTGATCGACTGGTGTTTCCCCCGCCATATACAGCTGAGAGATCGGCCGCAGGCGATTGTTGAACGCCCGCTTGCCGGCTTGCAGGTGCTGGACCTCACCCGCGTTCTTGCCGGGCCGGTCTCCACCCGCACACTGGCCGGTTTTGGTGCCGATGTGCTGCGCATCGACCCGCCCGGCTGGGACGAGCCGGGAGTGATCACCGACATTTCCCTAGGAAAGCGTATGGCCGCGCTCGACCTGACCAAAGGCGAAGACCGGCTGGTATTCGAAACCCTGCTTGCCCAGGCCGATGTGCTGGTGCACGGCTACCGGCCCGGCGCACTGGACGGGCTGGGGTATGACGCAGGCAACCGGCGGCAGCTTGCGGCAAACGCCGTGGAAGTGACGCTGGATGCTTATGGCTGGACCGGCCCCTGGGCCACGCGGCGCGGGTTCGACAGCCTGGTGCAGATGAGTGCTGGCATTGCAGATGCAGGCCGGGACTGGGCCGGGACCAACAGGCCGCACCCACTGCCGGTACAGGCGCTGGATCATGCAACTGGATATCTGATGGCCGCCGCAGTGCTGTCGGCACTCACTGCAGCGGCGCAAGGCGAGGCAGTTCCGACTGCTCGCCTCTCGCTGGCGCACACAGCGGAATTGCTAGCGGGGATGGGCAAGACTGCCAAAGGACCGGATATCGCCGGGCCAAAAGACGACGACTACTTGCCGCATATTGAAACAAGCAGCTGGGGGTCTGGCCGTCGACTTGCTGCACCACTCACTCTGAACGGCACGGCAATGCACTGGGAATTACCTGCCACCCGCTGCGGCAGCGCCGCTGCCGCCTGGGCTGATTAACCGGCGGCACGCGAGCCGCCCCTGCCCCTAGGCAATCTGCCCCCCAAAAAACAAACCTGGAAAGAAGCGCCCGTCAGATTCCCGGCATCTTGCCCGTCCAGCAGCCTCCAGAACTGCGCCGCGCACCAGCGCGGCGCAAGGCCCAACCCCAAGCTGAACACGTCAGCGGTCAAGCGCGGGGGCGGGAGGGCGCCCTTTGCCAAGGTTATTCAGCGGTCGTCGCCGCCTGGTCCACCCATGTCTTCCAGCATGTCCTCGTCAATAGCTGCCTGCACAGCTCCCAACGCGGCCTCCTTCTGTTTTGGTTTCACCTCTTCCTCCTGATCCGGGGCCAGGCGCACCGTGACCTCGCGGTGGGCGAATTTGACGCCTTCACGCGCGAAAAGTTCACGAATCTCTTGGTACACCCGCTTGCGAACGATCCACTGGTCGCCCGGCTTGGTCATGAATTTCACCCGGATGATCATTGCCGAGTCCTGCATCTCGATCACCCCCTGCGACTTCAGCGGCTGGATGAAGGTTTGGCCGACAACCGGATCATCCATCAGCTTTTGCCCCAGCTTCTTGATCAGCTTCCTGACCTTCTCCACATCGGTGTCATAGGTCACCCGCAGCGGCAGTTTCATCATTACCCAGTCGCGGGAGTAATTGGTCAGCACCTTGATCTCACCAAAGGGTATGGTGTGCAGCGCGCCCAAGTGATGGCGCAGCTGGAAGGAGCGGACGGAGATCTTTTCGACAGTGCCCTTCACATCGCCGATGTCGATGTATTCGCCTTTGCGGAAGGCATCATCAATCAGGAAGAATGCGCCCGAGAAGATATCCCGCACCAGCGTCTGCGAACCAAATCCCACGGCCAGGCCAACCACACCGGCACCGGCAAAGAGCGGGCTGACGTTAATGCCCAGCTCCAGCAGCAGGATGAGGACGATCGACACCAGCACCACCGCCAGGATTGCACCGCGGAACAGCGGCAGCAGGGTCGCCAGCCGGCTGGCCCCGCCGGCACCGCCCTCATCGCCCAGTTCGGCCTCTGGAACATCCCCCACTTCTTCGTCGATCTTGCTGTCGATCCAGATCCGGAACAGGTGATAGACGATGTAGCCGATGAACAGGATCACAGTCACATCCACGACCCGCTCGGCAGCAGTAGTCTTGAGCCAGCTGGCGTCCGGTTTCCAGACAATTACCAGCGAATATGCACCGACAACAAAAGCTAGGATGCCCGCAACCCTGCGCGCGAGATCCTCGTATGTAGCTATCGGGTGTTTTGTCTTGAGGGAGGCTCCTTCCTCCCCCCCCTCTTCCTCTGCTTCCGGAGCAGCGCTTTCCGGCTGCACTGCCTCAGTGTCAGCAGCCGCCCCGCCCGCATCCGGTGCTGCACTTTCCGCAGCAGACGGCACTGCCGCCGCGGCTTGTACAGCGAGGCTGCGGCGGAAATACCTTTCGATCAAGTAATTTATTACTCCGTACACAACCAGGATCGTGGTCAGAACAAAGTAGCTGCCCGCCATCAACGGGATCGAAACTTCGTGCTCAAGAACCAGATCAAAGGCCAGCTTGAGCCAGCCGAAAACCATGTAGACCATCAGCACCGGCGCCCAGGCGACCGCCAGGAACCGCACCAGCCAGGAGCAGTCCTCGGGCGGGCGGCCAGCACGGATGGCATTGGAAATCGCCCGGCCGTTGACCAGCACCATCAACAGGTTGCCCAGCGTCCCCGCCAGTGCCAGAACGCCGTAGACCAGTGCATAGACATTGTAGTTAAGTCCGAAATCCCCGACCCAGGTCGCAAACAGCGTCGAGGAAATGTCGTATGTCGCCAACAAGGACGCCCAGATATACAGCCGCTTGGCATCCCGGTCGGAAAATACCGGGATACGGTATTGCGCCAGGAATGGTGACAGCACCATCCTCCACAGGTCCGATACGGTCCGTGCCAGAAAGTAGGCAGTGTAGATCGCTGTGACGGTAAACTCGATAGAGGGATCGCCCGACGCACCGAAAACCAGATACGAAATCAAGGCTGCAAAGATCATCGCAAAGATGGTGGCTCCGACCCCCATCAAGAAGCGGTAGACCAGAAAAGGCATCTTTTCCTGATAGCCTTCGGGAGTTTCCCGGATCCGAGCGACCACAAACCTTTTTGCGATACGCTTGCCATAAATCTCCACTGACAGCCAGCGTCCGATCAGCAGGAACAGGACACTCCAACCCAGCACCTCGACGTAGGTCATGATACGTCCGTCGGGGCTGGTCTGTCGCAGGATGTACTGCATTTCGAAGACCGAATAGGGCAGCGCCTCCAGCCGGCTGTTCAGCTCTGCGCGAAACGCTGCGACCCTGGATTGCGCCTTCATCAGAGCTGACGGCTGCTCCATCGCGCCAGAGGCAGATTGATCCCCCTGCTGCTCACCCTCAGGCGGCGCGTTCAGCAGCCGCCCGCTGCTGTCCACTACCAGCACGCTGACACCGCTTTCGGCTGCTTGCTCAATCGCCCGGGACAGTGTCTCTGCATTCCTTGCGTCACTTTCCTGCGCGCTGGCGTGAGCTGTCAGCCCGAACCCCAGCAACAGGCAAAGCAGAAACCGAAACAGTGATTGCAGCATGACTGGCTATCCTTATGGAAACTTGAGCCGAATTAACCATCTGCCGGGGCGTTGCGCAAATAGCGCGCGTGCAAATTACCGTGCGCCTTGCAACAATGCCGCATGATTGCATGCGCTCCAGCTCCGGGCTATACAAATTCAGATATCTGCCTCCGGCAGAAAGCCGTGATGCCGCGGCCCGGCAGCTATCAGCCAAGCCGGTAGCGGTGAAAGCAAAATACTGACCGCGCCCTGCCGTACACGGACATTGGGCGCGCAAACTGAGGCGGAAGATGGCCGAGCATAATAGCACGCGCCCAGAGAAGAGCGGCAGGGCCAGCTGGCGCGCTGCCTCTACCGCCGAAGCCTGCCTGGTGGCCGCCGCCCGGCAGTCCTTCCGGGATTTCGTATGACGGACACAGGCATCACTCACTCCCCGGCTGAAGCTGCAAAGCGCGGTCCCCGGATCATGTTCTACAGCCACGACACATTCGGGCTGGGTCATTTGCGCCGGTCGCGGGCCCTTGCCGGCGCGATCACAGCTGCCAATCCCGACGCCTCTGCGCTGATCCTTACCGGTTCGCCTGTCGCCGGCCGGTTCTCCTTCCCGTCCCGGGTCGACCATGTGCGTCTGCCCGGTGTCATCAAGCGTTCCGACGGCTCCTACGCTTCGCGCACCATGGGCATGAGTATCGAGGAAACCGCAGAGCTGCGTGCAGCCCTGATCCGCTCGACCGTCGAACAATATGACCCGGACGTGCTGGTCGCCGACAAGGAGCCAACAGGCTTTCGCGGCGAACTGATGCCGGCGCTTGACCTTCTGAAGACACGCGGGCGCTGCAAGATGGTTCTGGGTCTGCGCGACGTGCTGGATGAACCTGAAGTGCTGGCCGCCGAATGGGAGCGCAAGCACGCGGTCGAGGCCACCCGTGATTTCTACGATGAGATCTGGGTCTACGGACCCCGCTCCGTTTACGACCCCACCGCCGGATTGCCCTTCACGCCCGAAATGCAGGCCCGCATGCATTGGACCGGCTACTTACGCCGCGATCTTGGACAGGTTGGGGAGCCGCCTGAACAGCCCTATTTGCTTGTCACTCCCGGTGGCGGCGGCGACGGTGAGATGATGGTGGACCTGGTGCTGTCTGCTTATGAGGCCGATCTGGACCTTTCCCCCCGCGCGGTACTGGTCTACGGCCCTTTCCTGTCCGGCGAGACCCGTGAGGATTTTGAAGAACGTGTTGCCCGCCTGGACGGACGCGTGACGGCTGTCGGCTTTGAATCGCAGATCGAAACCCTTTTTGCCGGCGCTCAGGGTGTCGTCTGCATGGGCGGTTACAACACCTTCTGCGAAGTGCTGTCCTTTGATAAGCCAGCAGTGATCGTGCCCCGCACCACACCGCGGCTGGAGCAATGGATCCGTGCCAGCCGGGCCGAAGAGATTGGCCTCACGACCATGCTGGATGAAAACAGGGACGGCTGGACCGCGCCAGCGCTTGCCAAGGCAATCCGTGCATTGGCAACCCAGCTTCCTCCCTCTTCCGCCGGCTCCGAGGGTTTGCTGGACGGGCTGGATTACGTGACCCGCCGGGTTGCTGCACTGCTGCAGGACACCCGTCAAGAGGCTGCTGAATGACCGCTGCCCGCCCACCCCTTGCGGTGGTGGTCAAGGGCTGGCCGCGCCTGTCCGAGACCTTCATCGCGCAGGAACTGGTTGCTCTTGAGGCCGCTGGTCACGCTTTCGAGATCTGGTCGCTGCGCCACCCGACCGATATTAAACGCCACCCCTTGCACCTACAGCTGAAGGCGCGGGTGAACTACCTGCCCGAATACCTGTATGAGGAGCCAGACCGGGTCTGGCGTGCGCGCAGTGTCGCACAGCAACTGCCCGGCTACGGCGAGGCCTACCGCATCTGGCGAGCTGACCTGCGCCGGGATCTGTCTCCGAACCGCATCCGGCGCTTTGGCCAAGCCTGCGTGCTGGCCGCAGAAATGCCGGATGAAGTCCTGGGTCTCTATGCGCATTTTCTGCACACGCCGTCCTCCGTGGCCCGCTATGCCGCAATCATGCGAGGCCTTCCTTGGAGCTTTTCTGCCCATGCCAAGGATATCTGGACGTCGCCGGACTGGGAAATTCAGGAAAAGCTCTCTGCCGCCCATCACGGTGCTGCCTTTGGCGCCACATGCACCGGCTTTGGCGCCAAGCACTTGCAGGGAATGGCTGATAAACCAGACCGGGTCGATCTGGTTTATCACGGGCTGGACCTGACCCGTTTTCCTGCGCCGCCGGAACGGCAGCCGCGCCAGCCGCAGGATCCGGTTCACTTCATGTCAGTTGGCCGCTTGGTAGAGAAAAAGGGGTTTGACCGGCTGATAGCCGCCCTTGCGCTGCTTCCTGCAGGCCTGGACTGGCGCTGGACCCATATAGGCGGTGGCGGACTGGGCGATCTGCTGCAGGGAATGGCAGAGGACGCCGGGATCGCTCACCGCATCACGTGGCGCGGCGCCTGCGACCAGCCCGAAGTGATCGATGCCATGCGCAGCTCCGACCTGTTTGTGCTGCCCAGCAGAGTGGCGGCGGATGGCGACCGCGACGGTTTGCCAAACGTGCTGATGGAAGCTGCCTCGCAGGCTTTGCCAATCCTGTCGACCCCGGTTTCCGCAATCCCGGAATTCATTGATCACGGTACCCATGGGCTGCTGAGCGAAGACAGCCCGGAGGCGCTGGCCGAAAGCCTTCTCTACGCTGCCCGGCAGCCTCAAAAACTGACGCAAATGGCTGAAGCCGCGCTTGCGCGCTTGCGCACGGACTTTGGCATGGCTCCCGGCATTGCCCAGCTCTCCAAGCGGCTGACCGTGATGCTGCAGAGCAGATAAGCCTTATGCAGCCGGGAGCCGGTAAGCGGGTTGCCTTCTACGCCCCTATGAAGCCGCCCCACCACCCCGTTCCCTCAGGCGACCGTGAGATGGCCCGTAATCTTGTGGATTTGGTGCGCAACAGCGGTGCGGAGGTACGGCTGGCTTCGGACTTGAGGATCTTTGACAAACACGGCGACGCCAAGGTTCAGGCCGATCTTCAGCGGCAAGCTGATGCTGAAGCGGAAAGGCTGATCCGCGGGATGCCGGAAACCGACCTTTGGATTACCTATCACAACTACTACAAAGCCCCGGACCTGATCGGCCCTGCCGTAGCCCGCGCCCGCGGCATACCGTATGTGCAAATTGAGTCCACCCGCGCCAAGAAGCGCCTGACCGGTCCTTGGGCTGAGTTCGCCAAAGCCGCCCATGCTGCCGCGGATGCCGCAGATGCGGTATTCTACTTCACCGAGCAGGACCGTTTTGCGCTGGAACGAGACCGGAGAGGCCGTCAGACCCTGGCACATCTGCCGCCCTTCTTGCCGATAGAGGAGCTGCCCGCCGCGTCCTCTCTGGACGGTCCGATGCTGACCACGGCTATGATGCGTGCAGGCGACAAACTTGCCTCTTACAGCATCATTGCCGAAATGCTCACCCTGCTGCCGGGCGATTGGCATCTCGATATTGCCGGTGACGGCCCGGCGCGGCCCGGAGTTGAGGCGCTGATGGCGCCCTTCGGGAGCAAGGTCCGTTTCCTCGGCCAGCTCAGCCGCTCGGAACTAGCCGCAGCCTACGCCAGGGCCGGCTTGTTTTTATGGCCCGGAGTGAACGAGGCCTTCGGCATGGTCTACCTGGAGGCACAGGCCCACGGCTTGCCGGTTGCCGCACAAGACCGCCCTGGCGTTCGGGATGTTTTGCTCCCGGCCCCATACCCGGCCGCGGATGAAGGCGCGGAGGCTCTTGCATCCTTCACCGGTCAATTGCTTGCCAACCGCACGCTGCGCATCCAGACTGCCAGGAATGCCCGTGACTTCGTTGCCCAAAAGCACCTTGCACCCGCCGCTGCCCGGCGGTTCTGGGAAACTGTTCTGCCGCTGATGGACCTTTCTGCATGATCCGCCTCGCCCTCCTCCGCCATGGCCACACCGCATGGAACCGGGCCGGCCGCCTTCAAGGCCGCAGCGATATTCCTCTGGATGATCAGGCCCGCTCAGATCTGCGCGGTTACGCCCTGCCTCCGGATTGGCAGCTGGCCGAGCTCTGGTCCAGCCCGCTGGTGCGCGCAGCGGAAACAGCAGAACTGATAGCAGGCCGCCCTCCGCGCACTGCGCCGCAACTGACCGAGATGAACTGGGGAGAATGGGAAGGGTTGCACGGCCTGGATCTGAAAGCAGATCCCGTCAGCGGCTACCGTGATATTGAAAATTGGGGCTGGAGCTACCGCCCGCCTGGAGGCGAGACCCCGGCTGAGGTCTGGTCCCGGATTGAGCCCTGGCTGACGGATCTGACGCAGGACGCTGTGGCTGTTTGCCATATCGGCATCATGCGTATGATCCTGGCACGGGCTTATGGCTGGAGCTTTGACAGCCCTGCCCCATTCCGCATCAAACGCAACCGGCTGTTTGTGGTGGAAGTTGATGGCACACGCATCACTCCCTGGCCTGAACCCGTCCGGCTGTTACGCAGGGATGATCCATGAAAGTCCTGATTGCCGTTACACATTTGCTGGGCACGGGGCACTTGTCGCGCGTGCTGACCTTGGCCCGGGCTTTCATCGCCGCAGGCCATAGGGTTCAGGTCGTCTCCGGCGGCTTTCCGGCGCCGCAGCTCAACGCCGACGGGGTTGAACTGATTCAGCTGCCGCCGCTGCGCTCGGACGGAGTGAATTTCACCCGCCTGATGGCAGAGGATGGCGCGCTGGCAGATGAAGCCTATTTGGCGCGCCGCCAATCGGCCCTCTGCGCTGCGCTGCAGGGCATGCAGCCTGACGTCTTGCTCACGGAACTCTACCCATTTGGCCGCCGTTCCCTGCGCAAGGAGTTCCGCGCCCTCCTGGAAGCGGCTCGCACGCTGCACCGGCGGCCGGTAATCCTATCCTCCATCCGCGACATCCTCGCTCCCCCTTCCAAACCGGAAAAGGCGGAAAAGGCCGACGCTGTAATTGCGCAATATTATGACGCAGTACTGGTCCACTCTGACCCCGCCGCCACCCGACTCGAGGCCAGCTGGCCGGTCTCTGGCATGCTTGCAGAAAAGCTGCGCTATACCGGTTATGTGGCCCCCCCCGCCGCTGGCCCGCACCCAGAGCAGGCTGGTACTGGCGAAGTTCTGGTCAGCGCAGGCGGCGGCAGCGTTGGCACCTCGCTCTACCGCACGGCTTTGGAAGCTGCAAAACTGATGCCAGAAACCGCCTGGCGGCTGCTGGTTGGCGGCTCGGATGCCAGGGCGCGTATTGCGGAGTTTTCCAGCACCTGCTCCCCTGCCCTTCTGGAGCCTGCCCGCAAAGATTTCCGCCAGATGCTCTCCCACGCCGCCGCCTCTGTCAGCATGTGCGGCTACAACACCGCGCTGGATCTGTTGCAGGCCGGCACGCCTGCGGTGCTGATCCCCTTCGATGCCGGCAACGAGACCGAACAGGGCCTGCGTGCGGACAGCCTGGCTCCACTGAATGGCATTGAAATCGTGAAAACTGCCGGGCTGACCCCCGAAGCGCTATGCGCTGCGGTCAAGGCGGCAATGCAGGCTCCGCCGCGGCCGGCAGGCGGTTTCAGGTTTGACGGAGCCGCCCGGAGTGTGGAGATTGCCGCAGAACTTGCGGGAGGGCGAGAATGACGGCGGATTGGAGCGGTCTGGACCGGGAACTGGAGCAATGGCAGGCGGCAGGGCGGACGCTGCCGCTGTGGTGGCGGGACGACGATGCGATGTCCCAATCTTCAGAACTCGAACGGTTGGCAGAGCTCTCAAAGGACCTGGATCTGCCAGTGCATCTTGCGGTGATCCCCCAGGGCGCGACACCTGACTTGGCCCGCTTCATCGCAGAGCATCCGACACTGATTCCGGTCGTTCACGGCTGGGCACACCAGAACCACGCGCCTACGGGTGAGAAAAAGGCAGAATTCGGCGCCCACCGCCCGCTGGAGGAGCTGCTGGATGATGCAGAGCGCGGCCTGACTGCTTTGCAAAAATTGTTCGGCAGCAGCCTTAGGCCGATGTTTGTACCGCCCTGGAACCGGATTTCACCGGAAATGCTAACCTGGCTGGCTGGCGCCGGGTATACGGCGGTGTCCACCTTCACTCCGCGCAAAGCCTCCAAGCCTGCATCCGGGCTGCTGCGTGTGAATACCCACCTTGACCCGATCGACTGGAAGGGAAGCCGCAGCCTGCTTCCGCCGGACCAGCTGATCACGCAGGTGGTGCGTCAGCTGCGCGACCGCCGCCTGGGCGACGCGGACAATGCCGAACCTTACGGGCTGCTCACCCACCATCAGGTGCATGATGAGGCAATCTGGTCCTTCATCGCAGCGCTTGCGAAACGCTTGCTTGATGGCCCGGGCGAGGCCTGGATCTATGATGAAAGGATGTCCTGAATGAGCCGTCTGGATTCCATGCTGCGCCGCCTGACTGCCCAGCGTGATGGGCTGAACTGGGCCGCTGACCAGATCAGCCCGCTAACAGGAGACGTGCTGGACATGGGACTTGGAAACGGGCGCACCTATGATCACCTGCGCGAGATCCTGACCAGCCGCCGGATCTGGGTGATTGACCGGGTGCTGCAATGCCATCCGTCCTGCGTTCCGCCAGAAAAGGATTTTCTGCAAGGCGAAGCGAAGCCGATGCTTGAGCAACTTGCGGCGGATGGTCACAAAATCGCCTTGGCCCACTACGACTTCGGCTTTGGCGTCAAAGAAAGAGACGTGGCCGAAGCTGCCGCCCTCTCGCCAGTAATTGCCCAAGTCATGGCACCTGGCGGGATCATCGTTTCCGGCCAGCCGCTAACAGGTTTTGAGGAATTGGACGGTCCCGCGGGCATACCCCCGGGACGCTACATGTTCTATCGGGCCGAATGACACCACACCCGCCCGGCCTTTAATAGCGGGTGGCACGGGCCCGCCCTTGATGGGCGGACGTGCGCTTCGCTCCCTTCTGCCCATTAAGGGTTAAGCCACGCGCAAGCCGCGCGACCAGACCCCGCGCAGGGCGGGCGTGCAAGCCTTGATGCCGAACCTTATCAGGTCAGCGCGCTTGCCAATCTCCAGCCGTCCGCGGTCGTCCAGCCCGACCGCAGCAGCCGGTGCTTGTGTCACCGAACCAAGTCCCCGAGCCACATCGCCCCACAGCTCACCCAGCCTGACCGCGGCCATCAGCAGCGCTGCGGGCACATAGTCCGACGAAAGGATATCCAGCAGCTCGAGCTCCGCCAGGTCATGCGCCGCTACATTGCCAGAGTGGGAGACGCCGCGGATCAGGTTAGGTGCTCCCATCATCACTTTGATATCATGGGCACGGCAGGCCTGCGCTGCCTCCACAGTTGTCGGGAACTCAGCCAAGCGGATACCGTGGCCTGCAGACACGGCCACCTGAGCCGCTGTGGTGTCGTCATGGCTTGCCAAAACTGCGCCGAACCGTTTGGCCGCTTTTACCGCTTCCGCTTCGTGCAAAGCGCCATAGGTCTCTTGCAGCTCCATCAGGTGCGCCACATGCTCCCGAAAGGCCGCATCATCAAAGCCGTGTTTGCCCTTCACATATTCCTTCAGCTTGGAGATATCGCGAAACTGGCGCTGACCCGGCGTATGATCCATGAGCGAGACCAAACCGACACGGTCTTCCTCTCCGAAGGCATTCAGTTCATCCACCAGGGTGTCCGTGCAAACTTCTGCCCGAAGATGCAGGAAGTGGGAGATTTTCAATGCGTCCGCTGCCCGCAGCTCCAGCAGTTCCGAGGCAAGCTGCCGGGCATAAGCGCCATAGCGGCTTTCCCGGCGGCTGATTGAGCCCACACGCATGGCATCAAACACTGTGGTGATGCCGGTACCTGCCAGTTCCGCATCATGGGCAATGATTGCGCTCGCATGCGGCCAGTCGACCTTGGGACGAGGCTGAATGTGGCGCTCCAGGTTGTCCGTGTGCAGTTCCACCAGCCCGGGGCTCACATAATCGCCCTCGCAGTCCATTGCTCCTGCCGGAACTGAGACGCCATCCGCGATGTCTGCAATCTCACCACCGCAGATCTTCACACTACCGGTCCGGACCTCGCCCGGCAGCACCAGAGTGGCATTGGCAAGGATCATCTCTTCTGTCATCTGAACTTCACATCTTTCGAACTATGGAAGGCCACGTTTAGGAGGCCAATGTGACATTCACGCGATACGCGATCTATTACGCCCCTCCCGCTGATGCGGAATGGAGCCGGTTTGCAGCCAGCTGGCTTGGCTGGGACCTGGAAACGGGTACCATGGTGCCGCACCCGAACGTGGCTGAACTGGACATTGGCGCAATCACGGATGTGCCGCGAAAATACGGTCTGCATGCGACGATGAAGCCGCCGATGCGTCTGGCAGAAAGGCAGACCCAGGCAGCGCTTGAAGCCGCCTGCAAAGCCTTCGCCTCTTCGCAAAAGCCCGTCAGTCTTGATGGCCTTCACTTGGCCCGCCTGGGCCGATTTCTCGCCTTGTGCCCCACCGGGGAGCACAGCGCGCTGAATGCCCTGGCCGCGGCCTGTGTAACGGAACTCGACTCCTTCCGTGCCCCAGCACCTGCAGCCGAACTGGACCGCCGCCGCGCCACGGGCCTGACGCCGGAGCAGGAAGAGAACCTCAGCCGCTGGGGCTATCCTTATGTCCTGGACCAGTTCCGCTTTCACATCACGCTTACCGGAAGGCTGCCCAAACCGGAGCTGCCCGCAGTGGTGGAAGCACTGAACAAGCATTTGATCCCGCTGCTGCCCGCCCCCTTGGAAATCCGCGACCTGGCACTGATGGGCGAAGCACCGGACGGAAGGTTTCACCTGATTCAACGCTACGCCCTCTCTGGCTGAATGACCGCCAGCGCGCCGTTCACCGCGGCGCTGAGCGCGCCGCTGTTGTCAATTACATGGACTCTGCGCAATCCTGCTGGCAACGGATATTCCGCGCGGGCAAGACGGCGCCGCACCTCAGCCGCGCCTTCCCGCCCTCGGGCTGCGAGCCGCTCAGCCAGCACGTCAGGGCGTGCCGTTACCGACAGCACGATGAAATCGCCGAATACCTCCTGCGCCTCCAGCAGCACCGCGCGGGACAGGTTCACCAGCACCCCGCCCGCGCTCGCGCGCAACGTTTCGATGTCCCGCGAAATGCCGTAGTGCAGCCCATGCGCCTGCCAATGCAGCGAAAAAACACCGCTTTCGGCAAGGGCGGAAAATTCGGCTTCCGATACTGCCTGATACTCTTCCCCGCCCGCCTCAGGCGCGCGGGTGATCACCCGCCGCATCAAGCGCAGATGAGGGCCGGAGACCGCCAGGGCAGACATCAGGCTGTCCTTGCCAACCCCGGACGGCCCGACCACTGCAATGACCGGGCCTCTCCTAACCGCCGCACTCATGCCGCCGCCTTGGGGGAAAATGCGGAGACGTCCACGAACCGGTCGCAAACCTGTTGGCGCGCAGCCTCATCGTGGAAAATACCGATGATGGCCGCTCCACGTGATTTTGCAGCTTCAATCAGCCCCAGAACGGTAGCCCGGTTCCGGGCATCCAGGCTGGCCGTCGGTTCATCCAGCAGCATCGCGGGGTAGTCATAGGCAAAACCGCGCGCGATGTTCACCCGCTGCTGCTCCCCGCCCGAGAAGGTGGTGGGGCTGAGCCCCCACAGCCGTTCAGGGATATTGAGCTGCGCCAGCAGCGCGGCAGCCTTGTCTCGCGCCTGATCCAGCGGTGTACCGGCGGCCAGCAGCGGCTCTGCCACCACATCCAGGGTCGGCACCCGCGGCACTACCCGCAGGAACTGGCTGACATAACCCAGTGTCTCGCGGCGCAGTGCCAGAATATCGCGCGGCTCGGCCTTGGCGACATCGACACTGCCAACCAGGACGCTGCCGGAGGCCGCCAGGTAGTTGCCGTAGATCACCCGCATCAGGGTAGACTTGCCCGCCCCGGATGCCCCGGTCAGGCCGACACATTCACCGGGCTTCACGCTCAGGCTGGCGTTTTCCATCACCGGGATCACCGCCCTGCCCTGATTGTGCAGGGTAAAACTCTTGCTCACATTGTTCAGTTCAATCATCGCCCTGCCCTCAGGCTTGCAGCACGCTGGAAACCAGCAACTGGGTATAGTCATGCTGTGGATCGTCCAGCACCTGATCGGTCAGCCCGGTTTCCACTAAGTGGCCATCCTTCATCACCATCAGCCGGTCCGCCAGCAGGCGCACCACAGCCAGATCATGGGTGACAATGATCGCGCTCAGCCCCATCTCGCGCACCAGGCCGCGCAGCAAATCCAGCAAGCGTGCCTGCACCGAGACGTCCAGTCCCCCGGTTGGTTCGTCCATGAACACCAGCCGCGGACCGGTCACCAGATTGCGAGAAATTTGCAAGCGCTGCTGCATCCCGCCGGAAAACGCGCTGGGGCGGTCGTCAATCCGGCTTTCGCTGATCTCCACCCGGCCGAGCCAATCGGCGGCACGTTCGCGGATCGCGCCATAGTGACGGTCGCCCACGGCCATCAGCCGCTCGCTGATATTGCCGCCCGCAGACACTGACATCCTCAGCCCGTCACGGGCATGCTGATGGACAAAGGCCCAGTCGGTGCGGCTCAGCATCCGGCGTTCCGGCTCGGACATGGTGACAGTATCCACCGGCCCCTCCGTACGGGTGTCAAAGATCACCTCGCCCCGGTCGGGGGGCAGATGGCCCGCCAGGCTGTTCAGCAGGGTCGATTTGCCTGACCCGCTTTCGCCGACGATCCCCATCACCTCGCCGGGATAAAGATCAAAGCTCACGTCCGTGCAGCCGATCCGCGCGCCGTACATCTTGGCAACGTTCTTCACTTGCAGCAAAGGGGTCATCACGCTGCCTCCTCACTTAGGCGGCCCGAGTGGCTCGCCTCGCGCCGCGAACGGCAATAGTCCGTGTCAGAGCAAACGAACATCCGGTTGCCCGCATCATCCAGGATCACCTCATCCAGATAGCTGTGCTCGGAGCCGCACAGGTCGCAGGCGTGCTCGGCCTTGCTGGCCTCAAACGGATAGTCCTCGAAATCCAGCGAGACGACCTGGGTATAGGGCGGCACCGCGTAGATACGCTGCTCGCGGCCTGCGCCGAACAGCTGGATGGCCGCCATCTCCATCTTGGGGTTGTCGAACTTCGGGATCGGCGACGGATCCATCACATAGCGCCCCTCCACCTTCACCGGGTAGGCATAGGCGGTGGCGATGGCGCCGTGCTGCGCGATGTCCTCATAGAGCTTCACATGCATCAGCCCGTATTCCTGCAAGGCATGCATCTTGCGGGTCTCGGTCTCTCGCGGCTCCAGAAAGCGCAGCGGCTCCGGGATCGGCACCTGATAGACCAGGATCTGATCCTCGGTCAGCTTTGCCTCCGGAATCCGGTGGCGGGTCTGGATGACGCTGGCCTTTTCGGTTTCCTCGGTGGTCTCAACACCGGCCGTCTTTTCAAAGAACTTGCGGATCGACACCGCGTTGGTGGTGTCATCCGCCCCCTGGTCGATCACTTTCAGCGTATCCTCTGGGGTCAGCGTGGCGGCTGAGACCTGCACGCCGCCGGTGCCCCAGCCATAGGGCATCGGCATTTCGCGGCTGGCAAAAGGCACCTGATAGCCCGGCACAGCCAGACCCTTGAGGATCGCCCGGCGGATCATCCGCTTGGTCTGCTCGTCAAGGTATGCAAAGTTGTAGTCAGACATGATTGGCTCTCTCAGACCCGGGTTTGAACCCCGTCAGGAGGTTGCTTTGGACGCTTTGCTTGCAGTTGGCATTGCTCTTGCAGCAGCTATTGCGCTTGTCCTGTTCGCCGCATTCGACGGCTTTGGAACTGATTTTAAAAAGCTCGGCGAAGATGGCGACCCCAGTGCCACTCGAAAGGATGACTGAACTCATTCTGCAGCCTCCCGTGCAACCAGCGTCTCCGCCAGATCTGCCGCTTCGCGGCGTAGGTTGCGAACCAATTCCAGCTCGGACTGGAAGTCGACGTAATGCGGCAGCTTGATGTGCTCCAAAAAGCCGGTGGCCTGAATGTTGTCGGCGTGGCTCAGGACAAACTCCTCGTCCTGCGCGGCGGCGCCGACATTGTCCTCGCCCAGTTCCTCCCAGCGCAGCGCCCGGTCGACCAGCGCCATGGCGATGGATTTGCGCTCTGACTGGCCGAAGACCAGCCCGTAGCCGCGGGTGAACTGCGGCGGCACCGTCTTGGAGCCCTTGAACTGGTTCACAGTCTCGCACTCGGTCAGCTCCACCTCGCCGATCTCGATGGCAAAACCCAGTTCCGGGATCTCCACCTCCACCGGCACTTTGCCGATGCGCAGCTCACCGACAAAGGCGTGGTTGCGCGCATAGCCGCGCTGGGTCGAATACGCCATGCCGAGAATGAACCCCTCGTCGCCTCGGGTCAGCGATTGCAGCCGCACCGCGCGGCCCGCCGGGAAGGACATCGGCTCACGGGTCAGATCGCCCGGAACCGCGTCTGAGGCCGGCTCTCGCTCGATGATGTCCTCGCCCTGCAGGAACCCGGTGATATGCGGCGTGGCTTCCCTGCGCGGCTCGGACACCGGTGCTTCGGGCACCTCGCCGTCGGCAGCCAGTTTGAAGTCCAGCAGGCGGTGGGTGTAGTCAAACGTCGGCCCCAACACCTGCCCGCCCGGCGCGTCCTTGAAGGTCGCCGAGATCCGGCGGTCGCAGGCCATCTCCCCGGTCTTTACCGGCTGCGAGTAGCCAAACCGCGGCAGGGTTGTGCGGTAGGCGCGTATCAGAAAGATCGCCTCGATCAGATCGCCGCGCGCCTGCTTGATCGCCAGCGCCGCAAGGTCCGGATCATAGAGCGAGCCTTCGGCCATTACCCGGTTCACCGCCAGGCTCAGCTGCTCGCGGGTCTGGGCGAGCGACAGCTCGGGCACATCCTTGCCGCCTCGGCGCTCCTCGGCCAGCCAGGCATGGGCGTTTTCAATGGCGCGCTCGCCGCCTTTGACTGCAACATACATGGGCTCAAGCCTCCGCAGTTACTTGGGTCGACCGCGGCAGCGCAGCCACCTGCGACCCCACGGTGAAGAAAAAGTCCACACCCAGCGGGTAGAGTGCCGCATTGTTCTGGAACGCGGTCAGTTCCGGCAGCTGCATCCGGGCTGTGTTCTTGATACCCGGACCTCGCAGCACCGCGTTGGGCGCGCCAAAGCCGGGCGTTTCGACGATCAGCGTGGCCGAGCGGTCGGGGTACTCCGGGGTGCCGATAAGGAAGCGGTTCAGCGGCGTAAGCGCGTCCCACCTGCCAAGCGCGAAATCCGCTTGCTCCGCCGGGACAACCGGCGCGCCGGTGTGAAACGCCAGCCAGCCGCGCAAATCGCCGCTATCAACGTCCGGAGCAAGATAGACACCGGTTTCCGGGTCACAGAGGGTCAGCAGCAGGCTGCCCGCCGCAATGGAGATCCCCTCCGGCGGTGCGGCACCGGTGATGTCCTGGACCCGGCCAGGCCGGGCCATCGCGTTCATCGCTGCGCGGAAAGCATGTGCCGCAGCGACCGGCGGATTGCTGAAGCCGCCCGCATAGACGGCGTTCCGGGTGTCCAGGCTCATCAGTCCTCTCCCCGTACCATGGTAAAGAATTCGACCTTTGTTGCTGCAGCCTTGGCTGCACGGTCATCCTCCGCCTTCTGTTTCTCTTCAGCCAAAGGTGTCAGAACTGCAGCACTCAGAGCATCCGCAGCACCGGTCTGCATCAGGGCGTCAATCTTGGCGGCAATCTCCGCGCTTACCTTGCTGCGCCCTTGCACGTAGCCGTGACCGACCGTGCCATCCTGAAGCGACAGAGCACAACGGGTGACGGTCATTTCACCCAGATTGAACGGCGCTCCGGTGCCACCCATGCGGCCGCGCACCATGACGCCGCCGGCTTCCGGCGCGCGCAGAAGCTCGCAAGCCGGGTCCGCTCCATAGCCTTGCCACAGCTCAGTCAGCCGGGCCTCGTCGGCGGAAGCCAGTAAGCTCATCCAGCCCCTGCGGTCCATCGCAGAAAAAGTCGTTGTCATTTGTCTAAGCCTCTTGGCTATGCTGTCTACATTATCTATACAACTAGACAAATGTTATCCGAGTCGCCCTGGAAGGCGCAATCGGAGAGTTATGAAAGTTCCGTGACATGACCCGCACCCCCGTCTGGAAGTCCATCGCCATTGCACTGACTGACGACATCGCTCAAGGCCGGTATGAAACCGGCGGCAAGCTGCCCGCCGAGGCACAGCTCTCTGCGCGCTTCGGGGTGAACCGGCACACGGTACGCCGGGCGCTGGCGGATATGGCGGAACAAGGGCTGGTTCACCCCAGGCGCGGCGCCGGGGTATTCGTGGCGGCAAAGCCGACCGATTACCCTATCGGCAAGCGGGTAAGATTCCATCAAAACCTTTCCCGCGAAGGCCGCAGCCCTGCCAAGCAAATTCTAATGCTAGAGACCCGCGCTGCCGCTGCCCGCGAGGCCAATGCGCTGCAGCTGGACCCGGGCGCTGAAGTACATGTCTATGACGGCCTGTCTCTGGCGGACGACCAGCCCATAGCCCTGTTCCAAAGCATCTTTCCAGCGGAACGTTTCCCCGGCATTCTCGACGCGCTGCAGGAGCAGCGCTCCGTCACCGCAGCACTGCTGCAGTTCGGGATTGACGATTACACACGGGTTGAGACACGGATCACCGCCAAGCTCGCCACTGCGACGCAAGCACTGCACCTCAGGGTCGCGGAAGGCAGCCCGATCCTGCGCACCACTGGCATCAACGCAGATCCGGAAGGCCGGCCTGTCGAATTCGGGCGCACGTGGTTCGCGGGCGACAGAGTCACCCTGACGGTGGGAGGTGAAACCTGAGACCCCTTACGAGCTCTCATTACAAAAAAGCCCCCGCCAATGGCAGGGGCTCCGGCTTGCAGGTTCAGATCAATTCATTGCTTGGCGTTGAACACAAACAGAGTCTCGCCATTGATCTGGTAGCCGTTGATCAGCTCCTTTGCCTTGTCTGAGACCAGCCACTCCTCCAGCAGCATTGCCTGAGCGTTTTTCACATGGCCGTGCTTCACCGGGCTTACCGGGAGATAGGCATACTGGTTAAACAGAACCGGGTCACCGGCAAACAATAGTTCGAGGCCGCCCTTGTTGCCGAAGTTCAGCCAGCTGGCACGGTCCGACATGATGTAAGCGTCCATGCCCGCGGCCGTGTTGAGAGCAGCCCCCATGCCAGCGCCTACCGCATTGTACCATGAACCAAAGTCCTCACTCTCCAGTCCCGCGGCTTTCCACAGACTCAGCTCCTTCTTATGGGTGCCGCTGTCGTCGCCGCGGCTGACAAATACCGCTTCCGCCCCGGCAATCTTTTGCAGCGCATCTGCGGCATCTGCGGCGCCAGCCACTTCGGCAGCATCCGCCTTGGGTCCGACCAAAACAAAATCATTGTACATGATCTCGCGCCGGTGCGTACCGTTGCCGCCCGCCAGAAACTTCTCCTCGGCTTTCTTGGAATGCACCAGGATCGCGTCCACGTCGCCCGCCTCGCCAAGGCGGATCGCCTGGCCAGTGCCAACCACCAGCAGCTGCACATCCAGCCCCAGATCCCTTTTGATCTCAGGCAGCAGGATCTCTGCCAAACCGGAATTGTGGAAGGAAGTGGTCACCGCCATCTTCATCTCTTCCGCCAGCGCGGCTGTGGCAAAGGACATGGATACAATGGCACCAAAAATCAGACGTTTCATTCGACAATATCTCCGTTCAAAAAAGCACGCCCCTGCGGCGTTTGAGGCCCGGCAAAGAAATCCTCCGCCGGACTGAATTCGTGGATGCGGCCGCCCAGTACAAATATCACTTCATCCGCCAGCCGCCGCGCCTGCCCCATGTTGTGTGTGGACATGATGAGCCGTGTGCCACTCTCGGCGGCATGGGCAAGGATCTCTTCGATTTCACGGGTGGCGCGGCCGTCCAATGCGGCGCAGGGCTCGTCCAGAAACAAAACCTCCGGCTCCCGCACCAGGGCCCGAGCCAGCGCCAGCTTCTGCCGCTCTCCGCCCGACAGCATGGTAGCCTGGCGCTGCAGGATTCTTCCCAGGCCGACACGGGCCGCCCAGTCTGCCGCCCGCGTGCGCGCCTCGCGGCGGCCCACGCCCGTCAACCGCAGCGGATAGGCGATGTTGTCGATCACCGTGCGGCGCATCATCACCGGAGTTTGAAACACAAACGCCTGCCGCTTCTGCGCTTCTTCCAGCGGACAGGCCCAATCCAAGCTGCCGCCATTCATCCGAACGATGCCATGCAGCATCTTCAATAGCGTGGTTTTGCCCGCCCCGTTAGGGCCAATGACAATCGAGGTGCCCTGCCCGCCCAGGGTCAGGTCAACCGGTCCGACCAGCACCTTGCCGCGGCGGCGCACCTGGGCGCCCTTGGACACCAGCGGGAACATCTGCATCACCAGCGCCCCTCGCTCTCGGTACGGCCCAGCCAGTGGATCGCCAGGTTGACTGCAATCGCCAGCGCAATCAGCACAAAGCCCAGCCCCAGTGCCATTGCAAACTCTCCCTTGCCGGTCTCCAGCGCAATCGCGGTGGTCAGCACCCGGGTGGCATGATCAATATTGCCGCCCACCACCATGATCGCACCCACTTCACCAATCGCGCGGCCAAAACCCGCCAGCGCCGCAGTCAGCAGCGCCCGGCGCCCGTCCCACAAGAGCGCTTGGATGCGCTGGAACTGGGTGGCGTTCATCGAGATCAGCAGATCGTGGTAATCGCTCCACAACTCGCGAAGCGACTGATGCGCCACCGAGGCGACCAAGGGCACCACAATGATCACCTGCGCGATAATCATCGCCGTGGGTGTGAACAGCAGGCCAAAGACACCAAACGGACCGGCGCGGGATAGGAATACATAGACCACCAGCCCAACCACAACAGGCGGCAGACCCATTAGCGCGTTCAGCACCGCAATTGTGGCCCGGCGCATCCGGAACCGTCGTACCGCCAAGAAGGCTGCCAGCGGGAGTGCGATGGCACAGGCAATGGCCAGCGCGGTCAGCGTCACCCGCAGCGACCGCAGAGTGATCTCCACCAGATCCGCGTCCAGTGTCACCAACAGCCAAAAGGCCTGGCTCAGTCCTGCCCACAGATCATTCATCGCATCCGGTCACTCTCCTAGGGGCTATCTACCGGCCCGGTCTAACATGGCTTTGCCCGGCTCCAAATCACAGGAGAGGACGCCGGGACAGCCAAAAACGGCAAACCGGCTGGAAAATCATGCTGCCAATACCCATCTGAGAAATAACGGCTTCCCCGAGATGCCGCCTGTTAGCGCCAAATCACCGCATTTGGCTCCGTTTCCGCTCACACGCGCTTGCGCGGATGATATGAACATGAAACAACCCCCGCCCAAAGTGTCACCCCGGACGCAACCTTGAGGATACGCCATGTTCGACCTGCAATCCATGCGGGATCAGCTCGCCAACCACTATGATCTGGCTCCCAACCCGGCCCTTGCCGAACAGATGGCAGACGTCTACGCCCGCATGGACCGCGTGGTGAACCCCGTCGAATGGGCGACCCATGCGCCGTATGTTGCGGCAATTCTAGAACTGAAGAAACAGCGTAACGCGGTGATTCTGGCGCATAACTACATGACGCCCGAAATCTATCACGGCATCTCGGACGTGGTTGGAGACAGTCTGCAGCTGGCAATCGAAGCCACCAGGGTCAAAGCCGATGTGATCGTCCAATGCGGTGTGCATTTCATGGCCGAAACCTCCAAGATCCTGAGCCCTGAAAAGACCGTGCTGATACCCGACATGGAGGCAGGCTGCTCGCTGGCGGAAAGCATCACCGCCGAAGGCGTCGCGGAAATGCGCCGCCGCTACCCGGGCGCGCCGGTGGTCACCTATGTGAACACCACGGCTGAGGTAAAGGCCGCCTCGGACATCTGCTGCACCTCCTCTAACGCCGCGCAGATCGTTGCCGCGATGGAGGAAGACACCATCATCATGACGCCGGACCAGTACCTGGCCCAGAACATCGCCCAGCAGGTTCCGGAAAAGAACATTGTCTGGTGGGAGGGCTCCTGCATCGTGCATGAGCAGTACACTGCCAAGGACCTGCGCGATTTCCGCGAATGGAACCCAGGCACCCGGCTGATCGCCCACCCGGAATGCCCGCCCGACGTGGTGGCCGAGGCCGACTTCTCCGGCTCGACCAGCGGCATCGTCAAATACGTGACCGATGAAAAGCCGGAAAAGGCGCTGCTGATCACCGAATGCTCGATGGCTTCGAACATTGCCGATCAGCTGCCTGAGGTGGAATTTGTCGGCCCGTGCAACATGTGTCCCTACATGAAGAAGATCACGCTGGAGAAAGTCCTGTGGTCGCTGCACACCATGACCGAGCCGGTCGAGGTGGATCCCGAAGTGGCTGAAAAGGCCCGTATCGCGGTGCAGCGGATGATCGACCTTTCGCAAAAACTGGGCATCTGATCCGTGATCGAAACCGGCCGTATCGTCATTGCCGGCGCAGGTCTGGGCGCGCTTTATGCCGCGCTTGAGCTGGCACCCCGGCCGGTTCTGGTGATCTCCCCCGAATCCTTGGGCGAGGGCGCAAGCTCAGCCTGGGCTCAGGGCGGCGTGGCTGCCGCCATGGCCAACCATGACACGCCTGAGGCCCACGCCGCTGATACCCTCCAGGCAGGGGCCGGCACGGTCGACCCTGAAGTCGCCGCCATGGTCACGAAGGTGGCACGCGAGCACATCATCGACCTCACCGAACTCGGCACCCCCTTCGACCGCGATGCGGACGGCAACTTCGTTATGAGCCGCGAAGCCGCCCATTCCGCCGCCCGCGTGGTGCGGGTGAAGGGCGACCAGGCCGGCGATCAGATCATGCGGACGCTGATTGCCGCCGTGCGCGCAGCCCCGTCTGTGCAAGTTCTGGAAAACACCCAGGCCGTGCGGCTCGAGACTGAGGGCGCAACTGTCACCGGCATCTGGATCACCCGCGCTGACGCACCCTCTGCCCCGGTGCTGATCAAGGCGCCCGGCGTGCTGCTTGCCGGCGGTGGCTCCGGCGGGCTTTATGCCCATACCACCAACCCCCCCCGCATCCGCGGCCAGGTGATCGGCTTTGCCGCCCGCGCCGGCGCTTGCATTGCGGATCCGGAATTCGTGCAATTCCACCCCACCGCATTTGACATCGGCGAGGACCCGGCACCGCTGGCGACCGAAGCCCTGCGCGGCGAGGGCGCGGTGCTGATCAACGCCGCTGGCGAACGCTTCATGGTTCCGGCACACCCGGATGCCGAACTGGCCCCGCGCGACATCGTTGCCCGCGCAATCTTTGCCGAAGCGCAGGCTGGCTGCCGCCCGATGCTCGACACCCGCGAGGCTCTCGGCGCCGAGGTGCTGACCCGCTTTCCGACAGTCGCCGAAACCTGCGCACGCGCTGGCATCGACCCGGTGCGAGAGCCGATCCCGGTAGCTGTCGCCGCCCACTACCACATGGGCGGCGTTGACGCCGACCTGCAAGGCCGCACCAGCCTTTCCAACCTTTGGGTCTGCGGCGAGGCCTCCTCGACCGGGCTGCACGGCGCCAACCGGCTGGCCTCCAACGGGCTGCTTGAGGCGCTGGTCTATGCCCGCAACGCAGCGCAGGACATGTCTGGGCTGGCAACCTCCGAAAACGCAGAAGAGATCCACCCCAGCTTCCCTGCCGGCGGCCGGGAACTGGATCTGGCGGCAGTAAGATCCCTGCGGGAGACGATGACAGCCCATGCCGGGGTTCGCCGCACCGCCGGTGGTCTTCGCCAAGCGCTTGCGGAAATTGCCCGTCTTGAAGTCGAACAGGCCGGTGACGAGAATTTCGTCAACATGTGCGCCACCGCCACTCTGATCGCCGCCGCCGCGCTCCAGCGCGAGGAAAGCCGCGGTGGTCACTTCCGCGACGATTTCACCGAGGCCGACCCCGCGCAGGCGCATCGCACCCGCATCACCCTGGACGAGGCCCTGGACATCCGCACCAAGGCCGTGAAGGAACTGACATGAGCACCCAATTCGCCACCCTGCCCGACCTGATCCTGGAACCGATGGTACGCGCTGCGCTGATGGAGGATCTGGGCCAGAACGGTGACATTACCACCCGTGCGGTGATCCCCGCTTCCGCCACCTACTCTGCCCGGCTGAACGCGCGGGAGGACGGTGTGGTCTCTGGTATGCAGATCGCCCGCATCGCCTTTCACCTGGTGGACGCCGGGCTGAAGGTGGATACCCTCCTGCCCGATGGCAGCTCTTGCAAGAAGGGCGACACTCTGATGACGATCAAAGGCTCTGCGGCATCGATCCTGTCGGGCGAACGTGTGGCGCTGAACTTTGCCGGGCGGCTCACCGGCATTGCCACCCTGACCGCAGCCTTTGCCGCCGAAACCAAAGGCACCAGCACGCGCATTACCTGTACCCGCAAGACCACCCCGGGTCTGCGCATTGCCGAAAAGCAGGCGGTGCTGCACGGCGGCGGCTACAACCACCGTTTCGGACTGTCGGACGCGATCCTGATCAAGGACAACCACATCGCGGCTGCCGGCGGGGTAAAAGCGGTGCTGGAAGCTGCCAAGGCCAGCGTCAGCCACATGATGAAGGTCGAAATAGAGGTTGATACGCTGGACCAGCTCTCCGAAGTGATTGCCACCGGCGGCGCCGATGTGGTCCTGCTCGACAACATGGGCACGCCAATGCTGACCCAGGCTGTCGAGATGGCCAAGGGCCATGTGGTGACCGAAGCTTCCGGCAACATGCGGCTGGAGCGCATTGCCGAAGTGGCAGGCACCGGCGTGGACTACATCTCCTCCGGCGCGCTCACCCATTCGGCGCGCACCCTCGACCTCGGCCTCGATTTCTGACCATCAGGCTTGCGGCGCTGTCTTGTGCCCCGCAAGCCCCCGCAAATGGTCCGCTGCCCGCTTTGGCCTAAAGCACACCGCGGGGAATGGTTTCCTGCCATTCCTTGATGACGGCCACATTCTTCTCCTCCCCTTCACGGGCCGTCACCTTGCGCCAGAGATAGAAGTTCTCCCTGTCACAGGTCACCCTGTTCTCCGTGTCGATTGAGACCTGCCAGTCGCCGCGTTCAAACTCGAAGCTCCAGTCGCTGGCAAAGGCTGCCGAGGCCGGATCATCCGGATGCACCTCGTAATGCATGGTGACATGGCTGCCGACACACATGCCGTGATACGGATTCACCGACTTGCCATAATCATCGAAGGTATCCAGCACCAGCGTTCCGTCCTCGCGGGTCCAGGTTTTCGACGTGCCGCCAGCTTCACGCAACTGCTCCGCCTGCAACAGTGGATAGTCCCGTGGAGCACCAGGGTTCCGCGGTGCGATCTCTTCCCGGACATTGCGTTCTGGCAATACCAGGGAACAATCCTCCAAGTGCAGCGTCACTTCCGCCGCCTCCGGCGCAGGCCAGACAATCGGCCAGTAAGACGTCGACAACGCCAGCCGCAGCACATGGCCCGCTTTCAGGCGATGGGCGCATTCATTCAACTCAATCTCCGCCTTGTAACGCTTACCCGGAACCAGCTTCTGCGGAGCTTCGAAACCGTTTCGGCAAGTGAGATTCAGAGCCCTAAAGGTGATCCGCTGCGAAACACCATCGGGCGAGACATCGCACAGCCGCGCCACCAGTTGCGCCACGGGCTTGTCAACGCTGAAGGCCACCTTTACCCGCGGACGGCCCAGCAGTTCCAGGGGCGCGGCCAGCCGCGTGCTGTCAAAACAGGCCGACAGCACATCATCTCCCGCCTGATCACCAGCCAGTTCATTGTCAAACCGCATTCCAGGGCAGAAATAGCCAGAGGCCTGCCCCACGGTCGCCGGGCTGCTGACTGTCAGCGCTCCGCTGGCAGGCTGATCCGCCAGTTCACCCTGGCCCATGTGCATCACCCTGTCCTGCACATTTGGCGACGGCCACTCAGCCTCTGCCACCCAGCGGCCTTGCCGGGGCTTATTCTGCATGGTGGGGTTGAAATGCTCCTGCATGAAGACGCGGTAATCCGGCAAATCCTCCGCGCCGGTCTCCTCACCCTTCAGCCACTTACCGAACCATCGAAGCACCTCACCATGGAAATCCGCGGGATCCAGCTTGGCAATATGCGCGTAGCGGTGCTCCCACGGGCCGATCATTGCCTTGGCTGGAACCCTCAGGTTGGCGGCCAGCGCCGGGGGGGCATTCACATAGGCATCCGCCCAGCCGGTGATCGCCAGCACCGGGGCCTGGATCGCAGACCAGTCCTCGCAAACCGAACCGTGCTTCCAGAAGCCGCCGCGGACCTGCTGTCGCAACCATACGGCAGCCATGAATGGCATTCCCTCGATCCGCTTGATCCAGTCTTCCCGCCAGTCCGCACGAAGCTCCGGGTCCGAAGGGCGTGACTGATAAGCAAACATCTGGCTGCCCCAGTTGGCATTATCGCTCAGAAGGCAGCCCCCCATGTAATGGATGTCATCCGCGTACCGATCCACGGTCGAGGCGACCGAAACCACCGCCTTCAGCGCCGCCGGGCGGCGGAACGCCAGCTGAAGCCCATTGAAGCCCCCCCAGCTTATGCCGATCATGCCGATATTTCCGTCGCACCAATCCTGCTCAGCAATCCATTCAAGGACGGTTTCACCGTCGCTCAGCTCCTGCTCCGAGTATTCATCATCAAACACCCCTTCGCTGTCGCCCGTGCCTGCAATGTCCACCCGGATACAAGCATAGCCTTCGTGAGCAAAGACGGTATGCGTGGTCTCATCCCGTGGCGCGGTGCCGTCACGCTTGCGGTAGGGGAGGTATTCCAGAATTGCCGGAAACGGCCCCTCGCCGTCCGGCAGCCACATGCGGGCAGCCAGCCTGCGGCCGCCGGGCAAGGAGATCCACGTGTTTTCAATGATGCGGTATGCACCGTGCATGGGCAGTGTCCTTTTTTCAACGTCAGCCATGCCCGCACATTCGACCAAACTTAGACTGCGGAAAAGTGAGCAGTCGTCAGCAGATGTAAGCGAATGTACGCGGACCTGCTTACAGTCCACGAAAGTCTAAACGGCCCCAAACTGTTTAACCGGCAAAGCCGTGTCAATGCGCGGGCCAAGACAGCTGAGCAGCTATTTTGGCAGCTTGGGTGCCGATTTCTCCAAAGCCAGCTCCGCCCCGGAAAACTTCCATGGCCCCCGCACCCCAGGCACGCCTTCCGGGGTGATCTGCATGCACCTGTGCCTGATCTGCGGGTCCTCGAAAGCTTGGCCGATGGTGTTGATCGGACCGGCCGGCACTGTGGCCGCCTCCAGCGATGCCAGAAGCTTATCTTGCGTCCAACCGGCCAGCGCCACCTCCAAAACGGCGGTCAGTTCCCTCCGGTTTGCCACCCTCAGCTGGTTGGTCTGGAACCGTGCATCCGCCTTGGCCTCCGCCAGCCCCAGCACATCGCAAAGCCGCTGAAATTGACCGTCATTCCCAACCGCAAGGATCACATGGCCGTCACTGACTGCCATCACCTGATAAGGCGCGATATTCGGGTGGTCGTTGCCCAGCCGCGTTGGGCTTTCCCCGGTCGCCAGGTAGTTCATCGCCTGGTTCGCCAGCAACGCCGTCGCGCAATCCATCAGGGACATGTCCAGATGCTGGCCGCGCCCGGTGGTATGGCGCTGCTCCACCGCCGCCAGAATACCGATAGTGCCATATAAACCGGTGACAATATCGGTAATCGCAACGCCCACCTTCTGCGGCTGGCCATCCTGTGCGCCGGTGATCGACATCAGCCCGGACATTCCCTGCAGCAGGAAATCATAGCCCGCACGCTCCGCATAAGGACCGTCCTGGCCAAAGCCGGTGACCGAACAATAAATCAGCCGCGGATTGATCTTTGACAGGTTCTCATAGTCCAGCCCGAACTTCTTCAACCCGCCGACCTTGAAGTTCTCGATCAGAATATCCGCATCCCGGATCAGATTGACCACCGCCTGCTTTCCTTCTTCGGTACGGAAATCAGCAATCACGCAGTCCTTGCCCCGATTGGCGGCATAATAGTAGGCGGCAGTCTTATCACCCTCCCGTTCGATGAAGGGCGGGCCCCATTTGCGGGTGTCATCCCCATCAGGGCTTTCCACCTTTACCACCTCCGCGCCCAGATCAGCCAGTGACTGGCCGATCCATGGCCCCGCCAGGATGCGGGCAAGTTCGACCACTTTCAGACCTGCAAGCGGGGTCATTGGAGGCTCCTTTCTATTGGCAATAAATCTCTGCATGACATGCTTAGCCGCTACCGCACCAACCGGCAAGATTTGATCAAATCTAAGGTGCCGGGCGCAGTTCGTTTCACACTGACTTCCGGTTTTGTGCAGTCAGGCCGTTATTTTCGAAACATCCTGTAGCCCTCAGACCGCCAGCATGTTAGCGATACCGAGAACTTTAACCGCACCTGTGTAAGCAGAGGCAATTGAATTGCCCCTTTCTTGGCGGCACAATGGCCTGGCTCTGCGGCCCCAATGGAACAGCTATGTAAAATCAATGGTTTCGCGCGTTATCCCTGTTGCTCCTTTTGACCTTGTGCTGTTTGGCGCGACGGGTGATCTGGCGCGGCGGAAGATTCTGCCTGCCCTGTTCCACCGGTTCCAGATCGGCCAGTTCAGCAGCGACTGCCGGATCATCGGCAGCTCGCGCAGCGCGCTGACGGCGGAGGAGTTCCGCAGCCAGA